>JAZGFO010000260.1:0-5089 GCA_036479655.1 Saprospiraceae bacterium | reverse complement strand
CAGACATGACTGAATGAACTCCTTTGGGAGTAGAGTCCGACAGTGCTCTAATGAAGAAATCGCGTTAGCGTGTGTTGTGGGCCTTTTTTCATTGACAATGAAGCAAAAAAACTAATCCGAAAAATTGCAATGCTGCAATGCTGCTCCCGCTGCCCACGTTTTTGCATGGGCTTTCCTGCTTTTAGATGTGGACTTAGGTGTTGGATTAGACATGATATTACGTGGACAGGGATGTCTATTTTTGTTGGGACGATTTTATATAAAGTATTCGCAAGAGCGAATGCGTTTTTTTAGGTTTCGAATGAATTCAAAACGACATTTAGAGATAAGCGGTAATCAAAATAAAAACCTCACTAATCAAACTTCATTATATATGGCAATCTAGATTGTGGACTTCTGTCGGTAATTAAGTTTTTCACTTCATTATATTCTTCCAATAATTGCAGATCAGATTGAGCAATTCGCATAGAGGCAAATTCATTATTGTCAGCTAGACTTTTTAGCATTTGATCCATAAATGAAGCTTTGATTTCAGGGTATGTTTTAACTCTATATTTATCAACTCCAGCAGATTTGGCAGCTATAGCAATGGCATCATTAAGTCCACCGATTACATCAACTAATCCTAATTCTAATGCCTTGGAACCCGTCCAAACTCTACCTTGAGCTACTTCGTGTACAGCCTCAACAGTCATGCCACGACCATCAGCGACACGCTTTAAGAAAATATCATAAATGTCAGTAACAGAAGATTGTAGAAACTCCTTTTCTTGATCAGAAAGTTCTGATGACACTACCATGTTTATAGCCATTGGGTGAGTTCGTACATCATCAAAGTGTATACCTAGTTTTTCATTTAGTAATTCAGAAGTATTGGGAAACATCATAAATACTCCGATAGATCCAGTTAGTGTATTAGGCGCAGATACAATTGTGTCAGCTCCAGCAGATATATAATATCCTCCGGATGCTGCATAATCTCCAAACGAAGCTATAACTGGTTTGCCAGCAGCCTTTACTTTTTCTATCCCTCTCCATATTAAATCTGAAGTTAAACTACTTCCACCTCCACTATTTACTCTTAATACTACGGCATCAATATTTTTATCATGCGCGATATCTTCTAATATTTCTAGATACTTGTCTTCTGTAATATTGCCTTTACTGTCTTTTCCTCCATATTCTATTGTCCCTTCGGCAAAGATAACAGCAATTTTTCCTTTAGATTTGGTATCTTTTTTAATATTTGCTGCCCCATTGTATTTACCCAACGAAACGTAGTTTATTTTTTTCTTCAGTTTGACATCTAATTTTGACTTAATAACAGATTCCATTTGATCCCAATATGCAATTCTATCTATTAGTTTAGATTGTAAAGATGTTGTTGCATTTCTACCAGAGTAATTGGTCATAATGTTGTTTACATCTTCAACAGTTATATTTCTTGATTGTGCGACTGATTCTTGATAATGACTAAGTATGCTATTCAAAAATTCTTTGGTTTGAATTTTATTAGGTTCACTCATCTCAGTTCTACGAAAAGGCTCTGTCGCACTTTTAAAGTTGCCAGCATAAAAAACATTCATTTTGACACCTACTTTTTCAAGTGTTTCTTTAAAAAATGGAATCATTGTTCCAAAACCTTTAATGTCTATCATTCCATTGGGGTTGAGATAGATAGAGTCAGCCACTGATGCCAAATAATATGCTGATTGAGAATAAGTATTTGAATAAGCATAGATGAATTTATCTGATTGTTTAAATTCTATTAGAGCTTCTCTAATAGTAGCTATCGTAGCTTGGCCAGCAGATACGCCACTAGTATTGATTAGTATTCCTTTTATACTATTATCTTTTGCAGCATGATTGATTAACTTCACAATTCTTGATAGACCAATGCTTTTTTTTCTATCAAAATCGAATTTACCTGATTTTACATTATCAGACATTTCTGGTATAGGGTTAGAAAAATCCAATTTTAACACTGATTTTTTCTCTATGCTTATTTTACCAGCTCCCATGGCACCTCCTAATAACATGAAGAATAAAAATATCAAGGAGATTGCTGCAAAAAAACCAAGACATGCAGCTAATACAGATTTGAAAAACTTTTTCATAACAAGTAAATTAAATATTAAGATAGAAATAGTAGTAACTAATATACAATATATGCATTCAAATGCATAATTAAGAAAAATAATAGATAGATAGTAATCAATCATAGACTAATTCCATATTGGAAATGAAATGGAAGATGTAATCTTTATGAATAACAAATTGCACATTAATAGAATATTACTTATTGCTTTAGCTGACGGATTTCAAAACTACGCTCAATTTGAGCTATAGTCTCCCTTACATTTTAGGTTAATAGTGTCAAAATCTACTATATTTCTTTATATTTTATACTTTTCTGAGTATGTCGATACAATTGTTTTAAAGATCACTGGACTTACATTATTATAAACATTCAAGAAGCATTTAGTCTATAGCTAATATATATGGAAAAAGAGCTATTTAAATTATACAATTGGAATTGTCGCTGAAGTAGCAATATGATTAGATAGATAGCTTTACAAACAAATTAGAAAATGTTATAATATATAAGGAGTTTTAGTATTTTTGTACAGTATTTATAATTTTCTTACAATTGAATACGTTTCAGAATACATTATATCAAAACATAAAACTTAATTTTAGATGTTTCCACTAAGTATATTATTATTTAAAGGTGCTAAAAAAGCAGCTGAAGAACAAAATTTTATTGACGTTATTAAAGCGGGAGGACCGATTTCGATAGCTATTTTTTCTGTATTGTTGGTATTGTCGTTTTTGGCAGTATATATATTTATAGAGCGGTGGTTAGCTATAAACAGAGCTGGAAAAGTTGATAAAAACTTTATGAACAATATTCGAGCAGCAGTAGTATCTGGAAATCTTGAAGGGGCAAAAGCACTTTGTACAACGACAAATACACCAATAGCTAGAATGGTAAATAAAGGACTAAATAGAATAGGAAAACCATTAAGAGATATTGATGCTGCCATTGAGAATGTCGGTAACCTTGAAATATTTAAATTGGAAAAAGGGCTATCTACTTTGGCAAGTATTGCAGGTGCCGCTCCAATGATAGGGTTTTTTGGTACTGTTACAGGTATGATTATGGCATTTCAAACTATGGCAACTGCTGAGAATGTAGGTCCAGCTCAATTAGCTGGAGGTATATATCAAGCCTTAACAACAACAGCTTTTGGGTTGTTAATTGGTATTATTGCCTTTGTAGGTTATAATCTTTTGGTGGCTAATGTAGATAAAGCAGTTTTCAATATGGAGCAAAGTACAGTTGAGTTTATGGATTTATTGCAAGAACCATCAAACTAAAAAGTATTTCGTTTTTGAGAGCTATCTATTAATAACTAATAAAAGAGATCATGAAAAAGAGAAATAAAGTAAGTGCAGAATTTAGTATGTCGTCTTTGACGGATATTATTTTTTTATTACTTATATTTTTTATGCTTACTTCTTCTATGGTACAGATTGATGTAAAATTACCTCCTTCTAATTCTAAGACAGTAGCTCCTACAGATCTGTCTGTACAATTGTACAAATCTGGTAAAGTAAAAGTAAATGGAAAAACTACTTCTAGTAAAAATCTTGAAAAGAGAATTGCTGTAGAAATGCGACCACAAAAAAATAAAGAAAATGGTACTATAAGCATCATTGCCGAAATTGGTGTTTCATGGAAAGAAATACACAAGGTTATGAAAATAGCAAGTGGACTAAAAGTGAAAGCTATTATTGCAACAGCTCCACCTGCTAATTAATCGAAATAACATCCAATAAATAAGAATATTATGGGAATCAAGAAAAAAAGTAAAGTTTCTGCCGAATTTAATATGTCATCGTTGACAGACATTATCTTCTTGTTGTTGATATTTTTTATGCTTACATCTTCTATGGTAACACCAAATGCGCTTAATTTACAATTGCCAGGGAAGTCAGCCAGTACACCACCTTCTTCTTCTAAAATGGATATGTTAAAGATAGAAAGATATGGTACTTATTATTGGAATGGAACAAAAGTGTCGTTAAGTGGTGTTGAGCAAAAAATAAAAAGCCTTAAACAAAAAAAGGGGAATAGAGCAATGGTTACAGTTAGCCCACATTCACTTTCTAAAAATGATAAGGTTGTCGCTATTTTAGACGCATTGTACAGATACAGTGTAGCTGTGACGTTGACCGAGCCAAGATAAGTTTACTCTCTTTTAAACTTTTGATATTTTTATTGAGTAAATGAAAAATTCAATCTTATATTTCCTTTTTTAATAGACAAGATCACAAAAAAGTCTATATGCAAAATGCTACATTACAACAAAAAACTGAAAACAAAATAAAAGGGATTATCATTAGTTTGATGGTCCATGGATTATTGTTGTTGATTGCACTTATGCCCCAATTTACTTCTCAAGAAGAAATTAGAGAAATTTCTGGTATAGTAGTTTCTTTCGGAAATCCAAATGATGGAAATTCTAATAGTAATTCACTTTCAGATAATGAGCTAGATACTGAAGAAGTGAATTCAGAAGTTGAACCATCAGAAAAGTCTAGTAAATCAGAGCAAGAAACTGCTCCTCAAAAACAAACAACCAAAGAAAATACTTCAACAAAACAAAAAAAGAAAGAAGTAATTATTCCTGTAGTTAATCAATCTAAAATAGCAATTGCAGATGCTCAGAAGGAAAAAACAAAGAGAGAAGCGATTCTTGAAGAAAAAAAGAAAGAAGAAAAAGCACAAAAGGCAGCTGACGAATTAGCAAAAAAAACAAGTGCTAAAAAGGCAGTGGACGAGGCGAAAAAAGAACGCTATGCTCAAAGTAAAAAACAATATAGTGATTTGTTTGGATCAGGTAAAGGTAATAATAACAATGCTGGAACACAAGGTGAACAATCTGGTGATCCTGATTCTAATGCACTAAATGACCTTGCTCAAGGTTCAGGTAGGATTGGTGGAGGGTTGGCTAATAGAAATGTATTGTCAGAACCAAAAATTAAAGACAAATCTCAAAAAACAGGTAAAGTTGTAGTCAAA
>JAZGFO010000259.1:0-4186 GCA_036479655.1 Saprospiraceae bacterium | reverse complement strand
AAGAGTATCATTATTTTCCGATAATGCGTATAGAATAGATCCTCAAACTTTTCATTTAATGCGTACAATGGCAGATACAGATGTATTGGTGCCTGGTCAAGACATTTATTTTCCTTTTACTTATGATGGGGACCAAACACTTGGTGAAAAGGTGTCTGATACAGTATTTAGTGGATCTCACGATACAGGAGGATGCGTAGCTGTTCCATTGTTAAATGGAAATGTCATGATTTTTTATTATTATTATAGTGGTTCTCCTACTTATGGATACTATGTAATTCGTGACTCAGGCGGAGTTTTGGTGAAAGGCCCTACTCTTTTTGAAAGTGTCGATGATGCTTCATACATGCATGCAACAAGATTAAACAATGGCAATGTGATGGTAGCATGGGCCAGGGGATCTTCTACGCCAAGGCAAGGATATCTATCTGTAATTGATCAAGATGGAAACATTGTAGTATCTGCTACAGCAATTCCTGGATCAAGTAACAATACTGATGAATATGCATGTGTTAGTTTAAATAATGGTAATATGTTGATAGCTTACGTTGATTTAGCTGCGCCAGATCGTCCTAGATTTGTTATAGTTGACTCAACTGGAGCTGCTGTTAAAAGTGCCACGGAAATTTCAAGTCATACAGCATACTTTGTAACAGCAACTTTGCTAAATAACGGTAATGTTATGATAGTTCACAGAAATGAAAGCACAAAATACGGAGAATACAGTATTTGGGATCAAAATGGTAATGTTGTAAAATCCACCACCATTTTTAATTCTGCACAAACAGATGATATACATATTACTACTTTAGATAATGGTAATGTTTTAATTGGATTCCTGGAAGCTACGTCATATGGCCATTTAATGGTTCTTAGTGAAACTGGCCATATTGTAAAAGCATCCAATCAATTTAGTACTGGCTATTGTAGTTATTTTTCCTGCTCGGCTTTACGAAATGGGAATGGGGTTATTGCTTTTGTGGATGATAATGACTCAAACTATGGCAAATATGTAATATGTGATGGAATAGGAAACATCATAATAAGTCCTTATTCGTTTACTACTGCGTATTCGTATGACACCTGGGTAGTTACGATGTCTAATGGACAAACTATGTTTGTTTTTGATGGTGATTATTTGGGTACTTTAGTGGTTTGGGATTTAGTAGGGCCTAATGAAACTCATGATTATTTGATGGAGAAAGCAAAATTAATAAAGTATATGACATGGGGTTTGTTTTATTATAGGCACCAAAATCTTGCAATTGGGAATTTGGAAAAAATATATAATATATTATATAATCAACCATTTGCTTATGAGGGCGGAGAAGCTGTTGTTTCAGGATTAGAATGCACTGTAGGGGACTATACTTATTATCTTCCTGGTGGAGAAACGTGGGTAATTAATGACGGTGACACAGTAAGTCGTTTTGAGCCACTTACATCAGCAATAGAAATAAAGGATAGAGTGTCACATTCTTCCGAAATAGAAGCAGAATTCGGAACAATGGGCAATGCGAACAGTTTTATACTATCTGTTTCATCGTCGGCTAGAAGTAATTATGACAATGATTCTATAGATAAATATGAAGAAGACTTCATAGATAAGGCATTTAACAAGACAACAACCTTGCTTTAAACAAAAAAATTCGTTAAATTTATTAAAATTGAAAGAAAAGTAAAAGATGGAAAAAATTATAGCTCCAAAAGGGTCTAAAGTTGATCTCTCTGTATTAATAGAGAGTATACAAAATGTTGCCTCTAATAATACAAAAGACTTCATGGACTCAATCTTCAAAACGTTTGGTGTTCTCTATTCCGGTCTAACTGATACAAATATGGAACTATTCCAGTATTCTACCGATAGTATCGAAGTAAGCCCAGGAATAGCTATCGTACCGGCCGGCCATCCTATTGTGGTGTCTGGAGATGATCCTGTACAAGATAGGCGATTAACAATACCTGATAGTTATAGTGGTTCAGCGTGGATTTCATATATTCCTTTTACAACGGACCCAGTGCAGATACTCGATGGATTTGCTTGGCTAGCTTCCGGAACACAATTCGAGGATAGTATGCAATATCCTTACTACGGTTTGACTATAAGTGATCCAGGAAATTCCGGAATAGAATTGGCCACTGTAAATCGCGAGGGATCAAACGTATACATAACTGATCTCAGAGCCGAAAATAAATTAGAGTTTTATGACCAACTATCTCACTTCCAAAATACCGATTGGTATACTACTAACACAGATTTTAAAGTTGGGGTAGGTCATGAAGATTATGGGAATGGTCTTGGATTATCAGTTAAGTTAGTACCAGAAACACCACTAGATCCAATAAGAATAAGAATTACAGATATATCACCGGTCAGGTTATGGGATGATGTAGAGGTTTCAGCACAAAATTATATTCCTTATTATTTACGCGACAGTTATAGAGTTCCTTATGCAAAAGTAGAATTTGAATGGGGCTTTGATTATGTAACTGGAACGGGTGGATCATCAGAATTTACGATGGAGGGTTATGATAGCACAGTTCATATAGATACTATACAGTTTACTGAAGATGAGTTAGTTGGATATTACTTTAGAGTAGACAGCGTGGATTATTTGATTATTTCTAACGATGTCACAGATGGTAGTAATTTTACGCGACTTGATTTGACACTTCCTAATGGAGCTGGCGCTGGAACAGTGCCAAGTGCAAATTCATCTAATCCGGCTAAACTTCATCATAATGCAGATAAATATAAAGTAAAAGCACAACACATAGGTGCTGGCGCTGGTGGAATTCCTAAAGCATATGGATCTGTGCAAGCAGAAGTTGGTTTAGGAGCCACTCCTCCAGAACAAAATGTTGCATTATTACTTAATCTTGGCTGGAAATATGACTTCAGAGTTCAAGCATCAAATGATGAAGAAAAATCATCCATAATAACGATGGGTGTTGGAAAATATATGGACTTAGGAGTAAATGAAGAGACTTATGCTTCGCCTTTTATAGTAGTAATACCAGAAATTGACATGACAGGGGCTGATGTGACAGCTGTAGCAGACGACGCGGGCTTTAATATAACCATCATAGGTATGGACGATGCAACTGACTTCGAAATTGTTTACACAACTGATAACGCCGGAGCTGATTTTACAAATGAGAATCACCAAAGAATAGTAACTAATGACAGAGTTGTAAACGTATCAGCCTTAGGAATTCGTGAATACAATATAAAAGTTAGACCTCTACGTGGTGGTTGGGTTGCTTCCACATCAGGGGTTCCTTATGTAGAAACAAGCATTGTTGGTGGAGCTGGCGGCGCATTGCCTAACGAAAAAATATTGCCTTATGTTAATGTCGATATTTATGGTGAAGCTCTTACAGGAATGGGTCTTGTATATGCCGGATATGATTTTGCTGTAATAGATTATGCATATTCCGGATTACAATTTCCTATGAGATTACAAGGAAAGAATATTTTGGATTCAGATACACCAGACAGAAATAAATATAAAATAAGTGAAATAAGGACATACTCAGATCAGGCTATGATTGGTAGATTATCTACTGCTTGGGATCTGACAGATATAGATGTATCAGCCACGGTTTATCTTGGAAATGTTGCACCTAATGTTTCTGGAGTTGCAGCATTAGCTGCTATGGACGGATATCTTAAACGACAAAAATTTATTTATCAACATAATTTTAGCCAGAATGTGGCAATTACCCGTATTGATTTTGACTGTGATACGACAGATGGCACAGATCAAGAACCGGCGATATTGAGATTTTACCAATATGGTAACGAATCTTTAGCGAAAGAAGTAGAAATAACAGCATCTGATTATTTCTTTGCTGATCAGGTAATTAATCTGTCTGTTTTAAGTTCTAGGGGTCCAAGAAGATTAGTAGTAGACTCTTGGGATCCGGCCGGTATCGGAAACTTTAAACATGTAAGTGGTATTTTAACAATACATTATAGGGATCTTGCTCGTCCTTTACTTAGAGAAGAATTAGAAGAAATGTAAATATGGCAACTTTTCCTTGGGCATATAACGACAATAAACTTTATGGCGCGGTAGCTTCAGCCAGAGGTATCAAAATAGCTGGTATGGGTGTTGTTCTGTGGAAAGTTTCAAAGGACGGAACTTTACTTGCTCAGATAGATTATGATACTACTGATAAA
>JAZGFO010000258.1:0-30656 GCA_036479655.1 Saprospiraceae bacterium | reverse complement strand
TAACATCAAATCTTTTCGACATCTATACTTTGTTCTTATTATATATTAATAGCAGTCGATGTTTCATGTATTAATTGCTTAGATAGTTACATTATTTTAATGATAACTATTCTTCTTCGTTAAGTTCTCTCTCTAACTCATTCATCATCGCAAAATCAATCGACTCTTGAGTTGTAGGTATAATAGTAAGTATTGTCTCTAATCTAGATATTTCTATCAGTTTTTGAACGGGTGCATGGTTTGTTCCTGTCAGAATAAATGACCCATAACCTTTCCAAAGTCTATTAGCTGTAAGTATTGCACTCAATCCAGAAGAATCAACATATTTGACACCACTAAGGTCAAATATTAAATGCCTTACGCCTTCATTCCTTAAAAAAATAAATTCAGATTTTAAGTTCGGAGCAAGAAGACTATTTAAGTTTTCTTCTTGTAATGAGAAAACCGAATATTTCTCGTTTTTATCTAATGTAAATTTCATATCCTTGTTTTAATAACTTAATTAACAACCATTCGAAGGGTGATATTGTTATTGATTGTGCAAATTTATAATTTTATGTGGTATTACTTAAATTATATCTAAAGTATTAATGTTAGTTATCTTATTAATTATATGATTTTTAATAGAAACATAAATTATTATAAGAATAACAGTTATTACTTATCTGTCATATTGGAGATAAAATGACATAAAGACGTGTGTTTTGTGACAAAAAAGCAGATAATAAAGTTTGGCACTATATTGTACGCTATTAAACTAAATGAGATTGTATAACATACAAATTGAATAAAGATAATTATTTTTAATTCTTTATCAGTACCTTTATTAAAGATTAAGAAAGAAATATAAGAGATGAATAGAAAATTTTCGCCAAAAGTTAAAAAAATAATCCAATTTTCGAGAGAAGAAGCGATAAGGTTAGGGCACGATTATATAGGGACAGAACACTTGTTGTTAGGTATGATACATGATATGGATTCTATTGCTATAAGAGTTTTAGATTCTTTGGATATTGATATTGACCAATTGAAATATAAAATAGAAAGTAATGCTAGTCTAAAAAAATCTGATGAAGCAATGCTTAATGTAGGGAATCTCCCATTAAACAAACAAGCCGAAAAAGTATTAAAAGTTACTTTTTTAGAAGCGAAAGTTTACAAGAATGAGGAAATAAGACCTGAACATTTAATGCTTTCAATATTAAAACACAAAGACAATTTGGCTTCAAAGATCATGCGTAACTTTGAAATCGATTATGAATCATACAAAACAGAGCTTGAATTTGTTAGACAAGATATGGATCCTTCTTTTACAGAGTATTTTGATCAGACACCTTCTGACTCAGATTTTCCAATGGATGGAGGTTCTGAAAAAAGAGAATTTCAAGGGAGCGGAAGAAAGCCACAAAATAAATCAAGAACTCCCGTTCTTGATAATTTCGGAAGAGATTTTTCTAAATTAGCAGAAGAAGATAAATTAGATCCTATAATTGGTAGAGAAAAAGAAATAGAAAGAGTATCTCAAATATTAAGCAGAAGAAAAAAGAATAATCCTATTTTAATAGGAGAACCAGGAGTGGGTAAAACCGCAATTGTTGAAGGCTTAGCCCTAAGAATAAAAGAGAAAAAAGTCTCAAGAACACTTTTTGGTAAGAGAATTGTAATGTTAGACTTAGCAGCATTAGTTGCAGGGACAAAATATAGGGGGCAGTTTGAAGAGCGGATGAAAGCAATTATGAACGAGCTTGAAAAAGCTAAAGATGTCATATTGTTTATAGATGAAATACATACAATAGTAGGAGCAGGTGGCGCGACAGGATCACTTGATGCATCTAATATTTTTAAGCCTGCCCTTGCAAGAGGTGAGTTACAATGTATTGGTGCTTCTACGCTCGATGAGTATAGACAACACATAGAAAAAGATGGAGCTCTTGATAGAAGATTTCAAAAGGTATTGGTAGAACCACCTTCTCCAGAAGAAGCAATTCATATATTACACAACATTAAGAATAAATACGAAGATTTTCATCATGTTACTTATTCTGATGATGCAATAGAAGCATGCGTAAATATGAGTACAAGATATATATCTGATAGATTTTTACCTGATAAAGCTATTGATGTAATGGACGAAGTAGGTGCGCGTACCCACCTGAAGAACATTCATGTTCCTAAACATGTCGAAGAGTTGGAGAAAGAATTAGAGAATATAAAGGAAGAAAAAAATAGGGCAGTTAAAAATCAACAGTATGAAGCTGCTGCGGATTTAAGAGATAGTGAGTCTAAGTTGTTAAAAAAACTTGATCAAGCTAAAGAAGAATGGGAAAAAGAAAGTGAGTTGAAAAGATACCCAGTTGGAGAAGAAGAAATTGCAGAAGTGGTATCTATGATGACAGGGATTCCTGTGAATAGAGTTGCCCAAAGCGAAAGCAACAAATTAGTCTCAATGGCTGCGGATCTTCAAAAAATGATAATAGGTCAGGATGAAGCAATAATTAAAGTAAGTAAAGCCATCCAACGTAATAGGGTAGGACTTAAAGATCCAGACAAACCTATTGGTTCTTTTATTTTTCTTGGACCAACTGGTGTAGGAAAAACGGAATTAGCAAAAGCATTGGCTAAATATATGTTTGATTCTCAAGATGCTCTCATAAGAATAGATATGAGTGAATATATGGAGAAGTTTTCTATTAGTAGGTTGATAGGAGCTCCTCCTGGATATGTTGGATATGAAGAAGGTGGTCAATTGACAGAAAAAGTAAGAAGAAAACCTTATAGTGTTATCTTACTTGATGAAATTGAAAAAGCCCACCCAGATGTTTACAATATATTACTACAAGTCTTAGATGATGGTCAATTGACTGATGGTCTTGGTAGAAAAATTGATTTTAAAAACACCTTAATTATTATGACATCTAATATTGGAGTCAGAAAACTAAAAGATTTTGGTCAAGGAGTAGGTTTTGCAACTCAAGCTCGTCAGGAAGCATCAAATGAACATAGTAAGTCAATAATTCAAGGGGCATTAAAAAAGACATTCTCTCCAGAATTTTTAAATAGGATAGACGATGTAGTTATTTTTAATAGCTTAGACAAAGAAGACATATTTAAAATTATTGATATAGCGTTAGTTCATCTTTATAGTAGACTTAGTAATTTGAACTTCACCTTAGATCTTAGCGATAAAGCTAAAGAATTTGTTGCCGACAAAGGATTTGATCCTCAATTTGGAGCAAGACCTTTACATAGAGCGATCCAAAAGTATATTGAGGATCCTTTAGCAGAATATATCTTAAACAATAATCCAGGAGAAGGAGCAAAACTTATTGCAGTGTTAAATGAGGAAAAAGATGGATTAATTGTTTCTGAAAACAAGTTAATTGACAAAAAACAAGATATTTCTAAAGAATAATAGAACTAACTTTAAAAAAAGTGTATTGGTTGTAGTATAGACACACTTTTTTGTATATTCGATGTATGAAAACAATATGTCAGGTATAAATAACCACTTAAAATCAGCTTTTAAAATTAAATATTAACCGTTTGGCTAGACAGAGAAAAAAATTTGTAGGAAGGAAAGTAGAAAAATTTAACTTCAGAATTAACAGGGATATAAGAGTCCCAAATATTAGATTAGTAGGAGATAATCTCGAAGCTATTGGAGAAGCTATAGGGCAGAAAATAGATTCAGATATATACCCAACACACCAAGTGTTAAGATGGGCACAAGATGTAGAATTGGATCTTGTTGAGATTAGTCCTAAGGCCGTACCTCCAGTATGTAGGATTATTGATGTGAAAAAATTCATCTATGATCGTAAAAAGAAAGAAAAGGAATTAAAAGCCAAAACGGCTAAAACGGTGATTAAAGAAATTAGATTTGGTCCTAATACAGACGATCATGATTTTGACTTTAAGCTGAGACACGCTAAAAAGTTTTTGTCAGAAGGCTCTAAAGTTAAATCGTATGTCCATTTTAGAGGTAGAACAATCGTATTCAAAGATAGAGGAGAATTACTGTTGCTTAGATTTTTAAAAGAATTAGAGGAATATGGTGCCGCAGAAGCGCTACCTAAAATGGAAGGAAGAAGGATGATTGTAATGATTTCTCCGAAATTGAAAAAGAAAAAATAAATTATAAATTTTTGAAAAGCCTGAATTCATATTCAGGCTTTTTTTATTTATGACGCCCAGAGAACAATTTCTACGCAAATTCTATGTTTAGATTTCATTTTTAGATCTAAATTAGTATTTTTATGCAATTCTTGATATTTTCAAGAATAAGTCGAATTAACACAACCCAATCGAGATTCAATTACGGTATTTTATTATTTGTGCACTATGTACAATAGTAGGCATCGTTTTTAATTTTTAAAAAAAAACCAATATGAGTTTTCAAAAAAAACAGATATTATTTTTATTGATTTTAATTTGGTCTAATTATGCTTTTTCTCAAAAGAGTAGTATGTCTAATTTGACAAATTCGTTTTACACATATGATATCATTTCAGTTGATGCCAATTTACTATCAAAGAAAACAAGAAATAATGATATTAATACGATTGAAATTCCAAAGGGGAATGGGGAATTTTGGCAATTAGAATTATTTAATAGCAATATTATATCGGATAATTACCTCAGCCGATATGCCGATAATAATGGGACCCACATTGGCATACCTACTAATGCTATTCCTACCAAAGGAATTATTGTTGGTGACGACCAATCTACTGTAAGTCTTACATTTAATGATGGTTTTATTTATGGTTATATTAGAGATGTCAATGGGTACTGCTTTATTGAGCCTTTGTCTTATTATACTAACAAAACTAAAAAGAATCAATTTGTTGTATATCATCAAAATGACCTTAAACCTACTGCACCCAAAACTTGTGGTATTACTGAAATGCAAAGAGCAAGAAGGAATAATGACAAAAAATCTATAACCACGAATAGAATGGTTGGTGAGTGTTTTGAAGTGGATTATGCAATAGCAAATGACTTTTTAATGTTTCAAGAATTTGGCTCAGTAGCTTCTACTGAAAACCATGCTATAGGCGTTACTAATAACATACAAACCAATTATGATGACGATTTTGGGGATGAACTTCAGTTTATTATTGTAGAACAATTTACACCTACATCCTCTGGAGCAGATCCATGGACTAACTCTACAAATGCTGGAACTGTATTAGATAATTTTACAGATTGGGGCCCTTCAGGATTTTTATCGACACATGATATTGGATCATTGTGGACAGATCGAAATTTTGATGGTTCTACTATAGGTATAGCTTGGTTAGGGGTAGTTTGTACATCATCTAGTTACAATGCGCTGGAAAATTTCACGAATAATGCTAACACAAAAAGAGTTATGGTAGCACATGAATTTGGACATAATTTTAGTTCAGATCATGATCCATCAGGCAGCCCAACAATTATGGCACCAACAGTTAATAATACAACAACTTGGTCAAGTCAATCCATCAATGCTATTGATAATCATATAGCGTCACGATGGTGCCTTTCCAATTGTTCTAGTTCTTCTGTACCTCCTGTAGCATCTTTTGACTTTTTTGTTGCAGATGATTGTACACCCGCATTTGTACAATACACAAGTACTTCTTCGGGAGCAGACCTAACTTATAATTGGGAGTTCCCAGGAGGCGCTCCTAGTTTTAGTCAAGAGGAGAACCCATTAGTAACATATAATTTAGCTGGCATTTTTAGTGCGATTTTGACAGTGACTAATACAGCCGGATCTAATGAAGTGACGCAATCTAATATATTTGAAATTCTCCAAAGCCCAGAGGCTAATTTTAGTTATGCTATAAATGGAACTGAAGTAAGTTTTTTTAATTTTTCAAGTTCTGCAACTTTTTATGAATGGGATTTTGGTGATGGACAAACATCCAATCTGTCAGATCCTGTGCATGATTTTCTGGATGACGGAGTATATACAGTAATATTGACAGCAAGTAATGATTGTTCTTCTGTTACCAATGAGCAAATAATAGTTATAGCAAATGCTCCTACTGCATCGTTTTCTAATGATATCTCAAGTGGATGTGCAACTCTTGAAGTTCAATTTACATCTACTTCTTCTTCTAATGTAGAAAATTACCAATGGACTTTTGAAGGAGGAACACCAAATACATCAACTATGCAAAATCCTCAAGTATCATACGATGATGGAGGTAATTATGATGTCACTTTAATGGTAAGTAACTCAGTTGGTGATGATGAAGTACTCTCTACAGATTATATAATTGTTCTTGACGATCCGATTTCAGATTACACTTTTGTAGTCAATGGTAGTGAGGTTACATTTAGCAATATGAGTCAAGATGCTGATTCTTATAGTTGGAATTTTGGAGATGGATCTAATATTAGTACAGACCAAAATCCAGTGCATCTTTATAGCAATGATGGAACATATGATGTAATGTTGTCGGTAGAAAATGAGTGTGGGACCAATACCGTTATATACGAGGTAGTAATTTCAAATCTTCCTGTGGCTTCTATACAAATTATAGGGAATAGTGTAGGCTGTAATCCTTTGGAAGTCGCTTTTGAATCTACTTCCACTAATGACCCTGATAGCTATTTGTGGACATTTGTCGGAGGAACACCTAATACATCATCTATTCAAAACCCGATTGTTATGTATAATCAACCAGGTATATTTGATGTGACATTAACAGTTTCTAATTCTAATGGGAATAATACTTTAACCATAGCTGATATTATTGTCGTAAATGATGTGCCTAATGCTAACTTTACTGTTGTTGAATCTGGATTGACAATTATGCTCACTGATATGTCAATTGATGCTGATAATTACGAATGGGACTTTGGCGATGGAGGTGCAAGTACACTTCAAAATCCTTCCCATACTTATTCTGAGGAAGGCGACTATAATGTAGTACTGACTACAATTAATGAATGTGGCACCAACTCTAAACAAATAAATATTAATAATTATTCTCCTGTTACAGCCAGTTTTTCGACTGTTAATGCTACGGGATGCACTATTTTAGAGGTAGAGTTTTTCGATATGTCGAGTGATAATGTAATAGAATGGTTTTGGGAGTTTGAAGGAGGGCTACCTGCAACAAGTATAATTCCTAATCCAATCATTGCATATAATCAATCAGGTACATATGATGTAAAATTAACAGTTAGCCATCCTGAAAGTTCTGAAACAATAACTTTTACAGATTATATTTTTGTTGACGATCAACCAGTAGCATCATTTGATTATTTTGATGACCTTTTTGATGTCACTTTCACTAATAATTCAACAAATGCAGATACATACTTATGGGATTTTGGTGATGGAGTTACAAGCTCTCTCCAAAACCCCGTCCATACCTATCAAGCAGAAGGTACTTATAATGTAATATTAACATCTAATAATGATTGTGGAAGTAATATATATTCATACAATGTTGTTATCAATAACCTTCCATCAGCAGCGTTTAACGCTGCGATTACCAAAGGATGTGGTCCACTGGTTGTGGATTTTAATAATGCATCTTCATCTAATGTAACCAGTTATAATTGGACTTTTGTTGGTGGTACTCCATCTAGTAGTACATCGCCAAATCCTCAAATAACATACGAGATTCCTGGCTTTTATGATGTCCAATTGGAGGTGGTGTCGCCTGCAGGTAATGATGTAGTAACTTTGCAAGATTATATCCAAGTTTTAGATATTCCAATAGCAGATTTTGAGATAACACTCAATGGCAATGAAATTATAGCTACAAATACAAGTACAGATGTAGAATCATTTTCTTGGACTGTCAATAATGAAGAAATCAATACTGATGTACTTACATATACTCTACCAAATAATGGAGATTATAATGTGGTTTTAAATGTATCCAATGAATGTGGGCAAAGTGACAAAAATGTTGATGTTAATATAAACGTATATCCACAAGTGGTCATTAATGATCTTCCTATAACAGTATGTATTGATGATTTAATTACGCTTAATAATAATTCTTCTAATGCTGATACTTGGTCTTGGATTTTAGAAGGGGCAATGCCAGCAACTTCTGATGTAGAATCACCCGTAGTATCTTATAATCAAGAAGGTGTTTACGATATTAAGTTAGAAGTAAGTAACGAATATGGTTCTGAGTCAATTTTGTTTTCTAATGCAGTAGAAGTATTAGGATTACCTGTTGGAGATTTTAACGGAGAATTAATTGAAAACCAAATTGAATTTACAACTAATTCTCAAAATGTTACAAGTTATTTATGGAACTTTGGAGACGGAGAAACCAGTACTTTGAAGAATCCAACGCATATATATAGCCAAAATGGAGAATATACCGTGAAGTTGATTTTAAGTAATGAATGTGGAAATTTAGAAATCACTAATTCTTATACTATACTTTCTAATAGTATTTTTAATGTTGACCAAATCCTAGCTATGGTTTACCCAAACCCTGCAACCAATAGGATTACTATCGAAATAGACGATATTAGTAAAGTGATAAATTATAAATTTGTTGATATTGCAGGAAAACTTATTTTAAGTGGCGACATCTTATCAAAAAAACAGATATTAAATGTGAGCCATATGCCTAAAGGAACTTATATTTTACAATTAAGTAGTGAAAATCTTATTTATCATAAAAAAATCGTACTTTTGGATTAGTTGATTAATGAAAATATTTTATAAAAGGTCTTGAGTTTGGTTTACTCAAGACCTTTTTCTATTACCTTTGTCCTGATTGAAATAAAAAATGGCAATTTTATCATATAACTGTTCACAACATGCAATTCTCAGATTTAAATCTAAATAAACAACTTCTTTCTGCTCTTACCGAGAATGGGTATGAGACACCTACAACAATACAACAGAAAGCATTTTCGCCGATTATGTCGGGGAGAGATATTATAGGATTAGCACAGACAGGAACGGGTAAAACATTAGCCTATTTATTACCGTTGTTAAGATTGTGGAAATTTTCTAAGAGTCCGTTTCCAACAGTTCTTATTTTGGTACCTACTAGAGAATTGGTCACTCAAGTAGTGGAGCAAGTAGAAATGCTCACAGTATCTATGAATGTCGTTGTAGGTGGAGCATACGGTGGAGCTAATATAAAGAGAAATATTTCAATGTTAGAAATAGGCCTTGATATAATTGTCGCTACTCCTGGCCGGTTATTAGATTTACTAAAAAAAGGGGCATTGAAATCTAAAACCATTAAAAAGCTTGTAATAGATGAGGTTGATGAAATGCTAAATTTGGGATTTCGAACTCAATTAAAAAATATTTTGGACATGTTACCAGAAAAACGTCAAAGTTTACTCTTCTCAGCGACAATGGTAGATGATGTTGAAATGTTGATCAATGAATACTTTATAAGTCCTTTGAAGATTGAAGCAGCTCCAATGGGATCTCCACTTAGTAATATAAACCAATCAGCATATGAAGTACCTAACTTTAATACCAAAGTCAATCTTATAACAAGATTACTAAGTGAAAGAGAAGAGTTTTCAAAAGTGCTTGTCTTTACTGCCACAAAAAAAATGGCAGATAAATTAGCAGAAAGATTATTAGAACCATTTGAAGATGAGTTTGGTGTTATTCATTCTAATAAATCACAAAACTATAGGTTTGGAGTAATTGATAATTTCAAAAGTGGTGATCATAGATTTATTATTGCAACTGACATTGTAGCAAGAGGAATAGATGTCTCTGAAGTAACACATGTAATTAATTTTGATGCACCTGAGGTTCCCGAAAATTATATACACAGGATTGGTCGGACAGGTAGAGCAGATAGAAAAGGTAATTCTTTAACATTTGTTACAAAATCTGACGCTAATAACATATTGGCAATCGAAGAACTAATGAATTATAGCATTCCTAGAAATATCCTTCCAGATAACTTAGAAATATCTGAATTGCTTACTGAAGAAGAATTGCCAAAAATCAATATGAAGACCATCCAAATAAAAAGACCGAAAGTAAAGGATGCAGGGCCAGCTTTTCATGAGAAAAAAGCTAAAAATATGAAGGTTAATTTGACAAGAGCTGAAAGACTGAAAAAAAGATTGCAGAAAAAAGGTCGTAAAAAGAAAAGGAAATAGTCTTACTATCCTTGTTTAAGCTACATTTAAGCTTGTTGCTTTTAATGTGGTAATAAATTTATTACATGAAAACATACGTGATAACTTATCTAATATTAAATATTTCAATGACGAAATACTGTCGCACGACAACCTATCATAAAACGATATTCTGGATTTTATTCCTCGTTTTTAATTAATATTTTTGCACTACTAATATCCATTAAATATATTTTGAAACGAAATCGCATCGTATCTATAACCATTTCAGTGTTTTATATGTTATGGATGAAATATATATCAATATTTGTATTTAATTGGCACTCATTTTGTTTGTATGTAATGCAAGTTAATATGGTACAAACCCATATTATATGTAGTTAATAACTTACAATAAATAAAAGGAATGAGTACTAATATAGTAGTATTAGATTGTCAAAAAATGTTTTTAGAAGGGCTTACAGCTTACTTCGATAAAAATAGCCCCCAATCGATATCTATAAATACTTGTAGTACCTTTCAAGAAGTTGTAACTTATTTAGAAGAATTAAATACTGATATTCTAATATTGGAAATGAATATTGAAGATCATGACGCAATGCAAATTATAAAAGATGTAAAAAGTCAGTATTCTAAAACAAGAATAATTGTATTGTCATATTTTACGGACTCAAAATTGGTCAAATGTGCACTGCTTAATGGAGCAGACGCTTATGTTTCAAAATCAAGTAGCTTTAGCGAGTTGATTTATGCAATAAACGAAGTCGATTGTGGAAATGTATATCTAGGCACTGGCTTAAGAACTTCACCTGCATCTATTATAATCGAAGAAAACAATAAGTCCAAAGAGTACGGAATTGATTCTTTTACGCGTAAACAAAGGTTAACGAAAAGAGAAAAAGAAATTTTAGAATTAATTACTCAAGGAAAAAATAATAAAATTATTGGAAACGAATTATTTATAAGTGACCAGACCGTGGGCGTTCACCGTAAAAACATTATGAAAAAACTTGGAACAAAAAATACAGCTTTATTGATAAAATTCGCTTTTGAAAATCATTTGGTATAGTTGTTGTTATATTATTACAAATAAATCGAAATTTTGTGTCCCCCAGACATGATTGCGAAGATTCTCCCCTTATATATTTGAACACAATATTTAGTATAGAATCATTTTTAGCAAATAAATTAAAACCGATTTATCTCATGAAACTGGAGAATTTCAAATTAAACAATCAATCCACTCTTGGTAAGTCTATCAAGACCGGATTACTTTCTACTCTATTTTTACTTTGCTTTTTTGGACAAGCATCTGCTCAATGTCCTTTAGGCTGTAACAATAGTGTACAGATATCACTTGACGATGACTGTATGGTAGAAGTAACACCTGATATGGTGTTAGAAGGACAAGGTACTAATGACTGTGATTACATAGTTACTGTTCTTGGCTCTAATGGACAACCAATTCCTGGCTCACCTATGGTTGGGTCAGAATATGTTGGTGAAACATTAACTGTAAAAGTATCTTTAGGAGCTAATAGCTGCTGGGGTACCATTAAGATTGAAGACAAATTACCACCGCAAATTGATTGCCCTGGTGATATGACTGTTAGTTGTTATCAATCAAGCAATTTTTCTCACCCTACAGCTACTGATAATTGTAGTGGTATTATTCCTGTTGATGTCGTTAGCGATGAAACTGAGGATTTGGATTGTACAAATTTGTACAGTGCAAAACGTACCATCACTTTTCAAGCAACTGATGAGGCTGGAAATAAGTCTGCATTCTGTGTAAAAACAATATACTTCGAAAGAATTCCTTTGGATAGTATTGTTTTTCCTAAAAACAGAGATGGTGTAGAACTGCCAATGCTTGAGTGTGACAATATTCCACATTGGGATGATAATGGGGACAAATATCCTCAACCAGAAGAAACAGGTACGCCTATGACAACTGATGGTTATAATATCTTCCCTAATAATTCTTATTGTGAACTTAACGCAACTTATACTGACCAATTGTTACCAATTTGTGAGTCTAGTTTCAAAGTTTTAAGAAAATGGATAGTATTAGATTGGTGTACTGGAGAATTAGAAGAAGAATTTCAAATTATCAAAGTTGTTGATAACGAAATTCCAATTGTAACTTGTGTTCCAGATGATCCACATGCGGTATCTGCAGATCCTTACAACTGTACAGGGTCTTGGGATGTTCCAGATCCAATAGTAATATATGATTGTAGTTCTACTACATATACAGTATCATATTTAGAAGCTGATGCATCAGGAAACGCACCTGCTAATGGAGTATATGTATCTGATAATGTTATTACTAACTCAGACGGGTCTTATACTATCAGAAATCTTAAATTAGGTAGAACGTGGGTAAGATATACAATCACTGATGGTTGTGGAAATTATGATCATTGTTTTACAGAGATAGATGTTATCGATGACGTACCACCTATTCCAGTTTGTGATGAGTTTACTACTGCGACACTTACTAATAATGGCTATGCACACATATTTGCAGAAACATTTGATGATGGTAGTCATGATAATTGTAGTGAAGTGGACTTTGAAGTAAGAAGAATGACTCCTGGTTGTGGTGCAAGTACTTCTCAGTGGACTGAATACGTAGAGTTTTGTTGTGCAGATATAGGAAAAGAAATTATGGTTTCTTTAAGAGTAACTGACAAAAGTGGCAACTCTAATACATGTATGGTAATAGTTACTGTGCAAGATAAATTAGACCCTACAATAGAATGTCCGCCGAATATTACTCTAAACTGTGGAGCTGATTATTTAGATATGGCAAATACAGGAGGAAGTGCAACAGGTGACGATAATTGTGGTAATGTTACTATTACTCATAATGATACGGG
Source organism: Saprospiraceae bacterium (assembly GCA_036479655.1). Lineage (GTDB taxonomy): Bacteria > Bacteroidota > Bacteroidia > Chitinophagales > Saprospiraceae > CAJXUU01. Next base: position 17,676 of record JAZGFO010000258.1, on the reverse strand, counting down.
ATCATTGAATAGTTGTGGTGTAGGTACTATTAATAGAAGGTTTACTGCAACAGATGCAGGAGGAAAATCAGTGTCATGTACACAGCGTATAACAGTACAAGACAATACTCCTTTTAATGGATCATCTATCAACTGGCCTGGAAATAAGACAATCAATGGTTGTGCGAATATAGATACGGATCCATCAAGCACTGGTACACCATCATATAATGATGACCAATGTAGCCAAGTAGCTGATACTTACGAAGATCAAGTATTCGAATTTGTAGATGGTGTTTGTCTTAAGATATTAAGAACATGGACTGTAATCGACTGGTGTACTTTTAATCAGAATAACCCAAGTGCTGGTGGTATATGGCAATATACTCAAATCATTAAAGTTACTAATACTGTAGCACCTACTTTTACTTCTTCTTGTAGTAATATTACTGTAGAAGCTTTTGGTGAAAACTGTAATGAATTTGTTACACTTATAGCTGAAGCTACTGATGATTGTACGCCTGATGCTGATATAGAATACTCTTATACCGTTGATGAAGGTAATAATGGTTCTATTGATAGAATTGGAAGTACTAATGATGCTACGGGTACTTATGCTGTAGGGTTGCACAAAGTAACTTTTACTGCTGAAGACCAATGTGGTAATCAGAAAGTATGTATGTACACATTCAATGTTGTAGATCGTAAAAAACCTACTCCTTATTGCTTAAGTGAAATTACAACTGTAATAATGCCTACTTCTGGTGATATTCAGATATGGGCTTCAGATTATGACTTAGGAAGTTTTGACAACTGTCCTGGTACTGTTAAGTTGTCTTTCTCTGGTAATGTTAATAATACAAGCAAGACATTTACTTGTGATGATTTAGGTGTGAATGATATTGAAATATGGGTAACAGATGTTTCTGGAAACCAAGATTTTTGTTCTACTCAAATCAATATCCAGTCAAATGGAGGTTGTGATGGTGCTAGAATATCGGGAGACGTAGCTAGCTTACAGAATGAAATGATAGAAGAAGTAATGGTTACATTACAAAATATGTCAAATCAAGAGACGAATCAAATGATGACTCCTAATTCTGGACACTATCTATTCCAAGGAATACCTACTGAAACTAATTACGTTGTGAAAGCAGCTAAGAATACTGACCATAGTAATGGTGTATCTACATTAGATTTAGTATTAATACAAAGACACATCTTAGAAATTGAATCTTTAGATTCTCCTTATAAGATAATCGCAGCAGATGTAAATGGTAACGAATCTATCTCAGCATCTGATTTATTAGCGCTTAGAAAGTTAATCTTAGGAGTTTGGGTTGAATATCAAGACAATACCTCATGGAGATTTGTTGATGCAGCACAAGTATTTGCTGATAACAACGATCCGTTTCCTTTTACTGAAAAAATATCTGTATCGAATTTCAATGAAAATGATTTAGATAACAATTTTGTAGGAGTGAAGATTGGTGATGTTAATAATAGTGCTAGCACAATCAATATTACTAATAATAATATTTCTGCAACGAGAAATGCAAATACTATATCTCTTTCAGTTGTAAATTTAACATATCAAAAAGATGATGTAGTAACTATACCAGTAACTGCTGAAAACTTCACTGAGATGGTTGGTATGCAAATGACTATGAATATGACAGACTTAGAAATGATTGATATTACTCCTGGAGTACTAAATATCACAACTTCTAATACTGCGCAATTTGAAAAACAAGAGGCTGCAACATTTAGTTGGAATACTCCAAATGCAATAACAGCTAACAATGATGATGTGTTATTCACATTAATATTGAAAGCAAACGCTGATGGTGTATTGTCAAATAACCTGAATGTCTCATCTTCAATGATCAATTCTGAGGCTTATAATTCTTCTTTAGAAATAGCTAATGTAGAAATGATTGTTAGAAACGAAAATGAAATAACAAATAATTCAGTAGAATTTGAGTTGTTCCAAAATACACCGAATCCTTTTGAAGGAATGACAACAGTACAGTTTACTCTTCCTAATACTGGAAAAGCAACTGTCAAAGTAATGGATTTAACTGGTAAAGTTATATTCACTAATACTAAGACATTTAATAAAGGAATGAATGAAATGTCGTTTGATAATAATACACTGTCTGCTAATGGCGTATTATTCTATCAAATAGAATTCAATGGTAAAATAGCAACTAAAAAAATGGTTTCTATGTAAATCCCAAAAATAGGATTATCATTACTGAAAGGTCTTCGCTGTTATCAGCGAAGACCTTTTTTTGTTTTTCAAGACGATCATGTGCTAACACAATCTTAAAGTATATTTCGTTATTAGTAACAAAACATTACATTATTAAAAAAAAACTTATATTTGCACTTCAATAGTTTTTACTCCCATCGACTAATCTTGATAAGTCATCTTATTAAATTATTTTTTAATATATTTTGGCTAGATATTTGTAACAGTATTATTAACATTTAACATATTTTGTAATATACGAGCTCATAGTAGACTAATACCAAGTAATATATTAGTTTTGTGAGTTATTATTAAAAACGATAAATTACCTCAAACATAATGATGAAGAGATTTATATTATCACTTATAACAGGAGTATTGCTTACAGCAAATTTTTGTTACGGACAAGTAGAAGTTAATTTTTCAAATGAAACTTCGAATATCAATGGAACAGTAGATGTTGATGTCACAGTCAATGGCTTTACCGATATACTTATTATTCAATTTTCAGCTGGTTGGGATAGCTTGGTTATGACTTTTGATGAAGTTGTATCTACTAATCCAACTTTAGGAGATTTATCAATAAATAGTATTAGTGGGCCAACTGGGGCGAATGTTGACGAAGGTCAATTTTCATTTTCATATAATGATCCAAATGGAAATTCTGTATTAAATGATGGTGATGTTCTTTTTACAGTACGATTTAATATCGTAGGAGAAGAATGTGATGAAACTGCTATAGAACTTACTGGAGATCCTACCACTATCGAAGCAGTTGACGGAGACTTTAATGAGCTGTCAGTTACCTCTACTGCAGGGAGCGTAATGATTAATGGTAATGATTGTGGCGGAACAGGTGCAGACTTATTGACAGTAACTGCTCCAGAAATATGTATTCCTCCTGGAGGTACTGTTAATGTACCATTAAATGTACTTAATTTTATTGAAGTGCAAGTAGGGACTGGTACTATACTTTGGGATCCAGCTGTTTTAGAATATACAGGAATAGATAATATAAGTATTAGTGGAGTTGATGGTACACTTAATGAATCTGAAGTTGCAGAAGGTAAACTTAGATTTCTCTGGTCAAATGTTGATGTTGAAAATCCTCTTACTTTAGCCGATGGAGAATCTATTTTCGATATCGTATTTAATGTTCTTGGAGCGGATGGTACCAGTAGTGTTATTACTTTGACAGACCAAGGATCTCTTGGATTTGAATGGGTAGATGATTTTGATGTAGTAATACCTCAAGCACTCCAAAATGGAGAAGTTATAATATCTAACACTAAAAGCGACCCATTCAAACTTATCGTTTCTGAATCAACTGTTGACGAAAACGCATCTTCTGTATGTGTTGACATAAGTGTAGAAAATTTTACTAATATATTGAGTATGCAATATGTAATGACTTGGAATGAATCAGTTATTACAAACGCAAACCCTATGAATTATAATTTGCCAAGTTTTAATTCTGGCAACTTTAATCCTCCATCAAATGCAGCTTCTTCTGTTACACTAAGTTGGAGCGCAGGAGGAACACCTTTAGATAAGGCAGATGGAGATGTTATATATACAATGTGTTTTGATAGAGTAGGAAATTGTGGTGACGAAAGTATCGTTGATATAGTTTCTTTAGGATCAACAAATATTGAGATTGTAGATGGAAGTACCAATGTGATAGATAATGTAGAAATAGATCCAGGTAAAGTAACAATAACATGTACTGCAGATTGTAGTATTGTAAGTATTGACAAACCTTGTGTCGGAGAATTGGGAGGTAATGTAATAGTCAATGTACCTACTGATAATTGTACATATTCTTGGGCAAATAGTGCAGGTACCGAAGTGTCTACTGCTCAAAACTTATTAGGGATAGGAGCTGGTACATATATACTAACGGTGGTTTGTAATGGTTCTGAAGTTTGTACTTTAACTGCAATTGTTGAAAATTTACCAAATATTTCTGTTTCTGGTACAGTTTCTAACATTAGTTGTGGCTCATTAGGAGCAATTGACGTTACAGTTACTGGAGGAAGTGGTAATTTTACATACAGCTGGATACCTGATCAAGGAAATGTAGAAGATCTTTCAGACTTGCAAGCTGGTTCATATACTTTAACTGTTAATGATGTTACTACTGGTTGTTCTTCTCTACCAACAGCTTTTGTAGTGATGGAAGATGATATAGCTGACATCGTTATTAATTCTGTAATTGTAGATGAGACTTGTCAATCAAGTAATGGTTCTATTGCTTTATCTGTTACTGGTGGTTGTGCCTCTTATGATTATATGTGGTCATTAGCTAGTATTGGTAATACACCCAATGCTTCAGGACTTTTGGGAAATACATATTCAGTGACAGTAACAGACTCTAAAGGGACAACTCAAGTTGGTTCTTTTGTTGTAGATTCAGATACACCTCTTGTAGAAGCGACTACTGCCTTAATTGTTCCTTCAAATGGTGCTTCAGGTAGTATTACAGTTGATTTATCTGGAGGAACGGAGCCTTATACTTATAATTGGGCAGGTCCTGGAGGAACATTTCCTAATAGTAATATGATATCTGGTCTAAGTGTAGGGTCATACACATTGGTAGTTGTTGATGGTAATGGTTGTTCAATGTCCTTTGGGCCCTATGTTGTTGACCCAGTGGGAAATGACTTTGATGTTACTGGCGTTACAGTATTTGGAAATGTTAATGGATTTAATCTTTCTTGCAATGGAGATAAAAACGGAAAAATCATTGGAGTAGTAAATGGTGGAGAATTGCCAGTTACTATTGTAGTGAGTGGAAATGAATCAAAAACAGTTGAATTAACAGAATTTGGAACATTTTCAATAACTGATATGTCTGCTGGAACATATGCATTACTATTTTCAGATGCAAGTGGAGCAACTATTAGTTTTGATAATTTGATAATAACACAACCAGATCCTTTTACACTTGACTTAAGTGAAGAAAATATTGGTTGTGATAATGATCAAGGAGACGGATTTATTGATTTAATGGTTAATGGTGGTTTTGGAATTATTACTTATGAATGGGCAGATACTAATTTATCTGGGGCTAGTGTAGATAATTTAACGGCTGGTTCATATACTGTTTTAATTTCAGATGAAAATGGATGCGAAATAATGGAAACTATTGAAGTTGATCCTTGTACAATTGTGCCAGTAGGATGTTATGAAGTAAGAGATGTAATAACACCAAATGGTGACGGTATTAATGAAGCATTTTTGTTTACATGTTTGGATGATTTTCCAGCAGATCTACTCGTCTATGACAGATGGGGAAAGTTAGTGTATAGTCAAGATGATTACGACGGTACATGGACAGGAATCTCATCAGACGGTGTAGAATTGATAGAAGGTGGGTATATGTATATTCTTACAATAGATTTTGGATCTGGAAGAAGAGAAATAATGAAGGGGACAGTAACCATATTAAGAAATTAGTTTTAATAAAGAAAAGAATGGAGAATCTCCATTTTAATTCATAAAAATAAAAATAACAGATGAGACATATATTTTCAGTTTGTTTATTCAGTATTGTTTTTTTTAGCGTTTCTACTTCATTAAGTGGTCAGTCTAGGTATTTTGATGAGCGATATGTATATTCTCAACATAATTTGTATCCGTCATTAATTAATGCAGGGGCAATAGGAGCTAATGATTTTCAAGAATTAATGGTTAACTACCGAAATACTTGGGCAGGATTTGATGATGCACCAAAGACTATATCCGTAGCTTATAATGGACCTGTCGGCAACAGATTAGGATTTGGAGCCCAACTTCTAAAAGATTCATATGGCGCTTTAAATACTACAAAGGGACAGATAGGATTATCATATACGATTGATTCTCCTACCAATAAAGTAGGATTTGGTATATCAACAGAATATATCCAACATAATTTGACAGGTTCTGGATTAACTAGCCCTATCGTTGATAGAGGTGATCCATTGTTAGTAGAAAGATTAGATGGAGTTCAGTTTTTTGATGCCTCTTTTGGCATATATGGACTTTATAATGACAAATTAACTTATGGTATTTCTTTTCCTTCTTTAATCAGTAGTAGAATAAGTGATAACGGACAAGATATTGATAGAACTATAGGTTATATTTTTCAAGTTGGTTATAAATTAGTATCCGCAACAACAGGAATTTCTCTTGAGCCAAGTATGGTTATTAAATCCTTGTCAAATACCCCAAACCATGTTGATCTAAATGCTAAATTTGGATTTTTAGAGGATAAGCTCATTGGGGGCATTACATATACATTGGGTGGTGATAAAAGATATGGATTTCTTATAGGTACAGTTGTAGAGTCTCTAAATATTAATTATAGCTACAATGTTAGTAGTGCTGATTTCCAAAGCTATAATAATGGGGCACATGAAATTTCAGTAGGTTTTCGTTTTGGAAATAATAGGAAAACAAGTACTACGTTAAAAGATAAACAAGAATTAATCAATAAGACTTCAGGAATGTAGTCTGATAATAAGTATTAGATTAGTAAGCATGGCTTTTTAGCCATGCTTTTTTTTTCTAAACAAATTTAAAAAATTCATATATATATATTTCCTATACAATATTATTTGTATCTTTGCGCAGAAGACTTAAATGTAAATGTTAGGTTTTTAACACATTACGATTTTCTTTAATGCGATAAATACCATTTAGTAGGTATTAGTGGATTAGGGTTAATGTGTATCTTTGTGTTTCGTAACGGACGTAGTGTCTGCTGCGTTGTTTTGAAAACTACACTTTGAAGAAAAGCAGTTTAATAACCGGAAAAGACGAAAATCCAGCCTGTTATCTTCATTTTATTATTGTTTTATAAAGGTCTTATGTCCAACACATATGTGTTGGTAGTTAATTATGGCTAATTATTTTGATGAATATAATTTTATAACCAAAACTCAATCTTATGTTAAGTAAATTAATTTACAGATTTGTAGCTATAGCTATGTTTGCGCTTTTTGCACAAGCAGGGTATAGCCAAAACTACGTAGACATTGATGTTGCTCAAGAGCGTCTCGAAGAGGCTATTTCTGAGTTACAAAATGATCTATCCGCAGGTCCTATTCCAACAGGACAGATGCAAGCCCTTGGCGATCAGTCGGGAGACAAAATCAGATTACAGTTAATGAAAACTGTAAACTCTGAAATCTCTACGATGAAAGACGTTAAGGATGTAATGGATTCTTGGTACAGCAAAGCTGAACAACAAGGACCAGAAAGAAAGACGAAACTTATTCTTGCACTTGATCAAGTGAAAGAATTATTAACTTAAAATTAAACCAAAAATTCAATCTTATGAAAATTAGATTATTGACATTTCTTTTTGCCTTCGTGGCACCTATGTTGGTTTTCGGTCAGACATTTAGCAATAATACAGGTGGCAATTTGCCAGCGTCGGGCACTTCTGGTGTAGCGACTTCTGATGTTACTGTTGCAGGTGTTGCAGGTTCAACTCTTACGGGAGGTACATGTCCTGCAGGATCAATCATGCCTGATTTAGATGTGCCAGCCACTTTGGGATACAATACTATGATATCTCAAGTTAAATTATTAAATGTACAACATACATTTGCCGCAGATTTAGACATTAGACTTATTGCTCCTGATGGGACAGTATTAAATGTAAATCTTGATAACGGTGGATCTACAGGTTTGGACACTGCTTCAGATATGTGTTTTGACCCAACGGCTACAGATTGTGCTGATGTTTGGACGTCATCTACAAGTAATGCTCAGCCAGCAAATTGTTTGTTACCTGAAATAATGGAGAACACTTGTGGACCATTAACTGTTGACTTCGAGTTTGCATGTGTAGTACCAAGTAGAATTTCTGCTCCAGCTATTGATGGAACATGGACATTGGAAATTACAGATGATGCTGGTGGGGACTCTGGTTCATTTAGTGGATGGGAGATTACTTTCGCTGCTATGCCTCCTCCTGCTATGACATCTGCGGGTGTTGTAGTTGACTTATTGTCATGTTGTGTAGATATGTGTGAATTGACAGGTCCTGGTGACTTGAATATTCCTCTTGGTGCAGGCGAATGTAGTGCAATTGCATTATATGAAGCTCCTGGTATTACAGGTGGTGCGTCATGTGTGTTCTGTGAAACACCTGCGTTGCCAACTTTTGCAATTACTGCTCAAGTTAATGCTACTGTTGAAGAAACTATCGGTGACGATGGTCTTCCAACTGAAGTTGTATTGTCTGAAGGTGGAACTGCTGAGTACACAATTACTGCTGTTGAAGCAGGTACGCTTACTTTTGATTATGACCATAATGGTAGTACGTTTTGGGATCCTTTTGAGATTTCAGGACCAAATGGTGTTATTGTAAATAATACTCCTACTGAAGGAACTATTCAAGAATCAATAGCTGCAGGCGAATCAATCGTTGCATCAGTGAACTCTTCTGATGCATTTACAGACGGGTCTTCACTTACACTTACAGGATTTTCTTTCTTAGGAGCAGATTATCCTTGTTTCAAACTTGAGTTGCTCGACGGACCAGCACAAGGAACATACTTAGATGCAGGTTCTTACGGAGCTAACTATCAAGCTACAAAGTATGATTTAGTTGGTGGTGAAGAAGTAGCTAGTACTGACCCAGATGATATTATTACTTTTACTCAGAATATTAATGTATTAGAATATAGCGGACCTGTAACTACAGCTTTAGCTTGTAATGATCATATTAACATTTCTGTTGATGAAGATTGTACTATTACATTTAATGCAGATATGTTCCTTGAAGGAGGACCTTATAACTGTTACGATGATTATGAAGTTAATATCTGGCTCTACGGTGTAGAATCAAATCAAACTGGTAATGTAAATACACAAACAATGCCTTTCGGTGCTCTTTTAGGGACACATACTTATGAGGTGATTGACCCAGAAACTGGTAACAGATGTTGGGGAACATTTACTGCAGAGGACAAATTAGCTCCAATGTTAGATTGTAATGATTATACAATTACTTGTACAGAAAATCCAATCAACTCACCAGTTGTTGTTGATTTATCTATGGTAACTATATTAGAAGCTACTTCTAATACTGGTGACAATACATATTCTGTAAACATTCCTAGTAACTTTAATATTACTGACCTTAATGTATTAGTTGATTTAGTAATTACTGGATCACAATTTGCATGGGGAGCAACTTTAACTTCGCCTTCAGGTGCAGAGATTTCTTTGTGGCCTAATGGTATTGGAGGTTGTGGAACTGGTATTAATTTTATTGCTGATGATCAAGGACCAGCAGGTATTACTTGCGCCCAGTTTCAAAATGGTGGACCTTCATCAACTTTAACATTGTTTACGCAATTTGGATTCCCTTATACTCCTTTATCAGCTGTTAACGGTACAAGTGCTCAAGGTACTTGGACGCTTAACTTAGGTGGTGATGTAGATGTAAATGAATTTACACTTATATTTAATGGTGGTTCTGGATTATTAGTTGCAGGTACACCTGATGCTGATGCTTGTGGAAGCACTTCATATGAATATTCTGACGATGTTGCAGATAATGGTTGTGCAGGTTCTGTTATAACTAGAACTTGGATGGCTACTGATGCTTCAGGATCTTCTTCTGAAGCTTGTACTCAAACAATTACAGTTGAAAATATTGGTCTTGCTGGAATTACTTTGCCAGAAGCTCTTGTTGTTCTTAACTGTGGTGTTGGTACTACTCCAGCTGATATTCAAGCTTACTTTGATAATCCTTTAACTAAGAATATAGCATTGTCTGCTAATTGTAAATTGGATGTAGTTGAAAATAACGAAGGAACTCCTTTCGCTTATCCTCATTATTTCCAGAAAGGTTGTGATAATGGTTCACACCCTCAGGCTGTAGATAACAATGTTTGTGATGTATATGCTACTTATTCTGACCAAGAAATTCCTGCTTGTGGTAACGAATGTAACGGAAACGTTAAAGTTATTAGAACATGGACATTACTTGATTGGTGTACAAATGAAACTGTTGACTTTACTCAGTTGATTAAAGCAGTAGATTCTACGGATCCTACTTTTGCAGTAACTGATGAGACATTCAGTACTGACCCTTGGGGATGTGCAGCTAATATTGATATACCTCAACCTTCGGAATTACATGATAATTGTACTGATGATATTACTTATACAGTATCAGGACCAATTGGTGTATTCATCGTAGGTGATGCGACAAGTGGTTATACTGCTATGAATGTACCTAAAGGTGAGCATACATTTACTTATACTGCATCTGATTGTTGTGGAAACACAACATCTCATGATGCTACATTTACTGTATTTGATGGAGCTGCTCCAGTTGCAGTTGCAATACAAAATATTGTTATTAGTTTGACAAGTAGTGCAAGTAGCAATGATGGTTTTGCTAAATTATTTGCTTCTTCTGTTGATAATGGTTCTCATGACGGTTGTACTGGTGTGAAAATTGAAATCAGAAGAGAAGATGATATTTGTAATGTAAAAGGTAATGATACATACAATGCTGATGGACACTTAGATGATGGTTCTCCAAGTCCTAGTAGTCCTTCTTATGATCCAGATGGTGGAGCTTATGTTAAGTTCTGTTGTGCTGATATTACTAATGCATCTGTAGATGTAGATGGTGATGATATCAATGATGCTGGATATGTACAAGTATGGATGAGAGTTTGGGATGATGCTGATATGAATGGTGCTTACGGTACTGATGGTGATAATTATAATGAAACTTGGACTTTTGTTAAAGTTGAAGATAAATTAGCGCCTACTATCTCATGTCCTCCAAATATTACAATTACATGTGATAATGATTATTTGGATACTTCTGTAACAGGTGTTGCTAACGGTTTCGCTTCTTGTGGATCTATCGATGTAGAATACAAAGATATAATTGTTAATCTTTCTACTTGTAACGTTGGATTTGTAAAAAGAAGATGGAACATAGTTGGAAAGCCTTTAATAATCTGTGATCAAGAAATTGTTATAGAAGACCTTTCTGGACCTGATCCATCTGTTAGCTTTAATGCGGTAAGTGACTTTTCTGCTGTTGGTTGTCCTGATATGATCTCTGTAGGTGAGCCTGCATGGGTTGCTGGACCTTGTGATGTTATTGGATACTCAGTTGAAACAGATACTTTCTTATTTGAAGATGGTGCTTGTTATAAATTGGTAAGACACTATACAGTTATTAACTGGTGTACTTACAATCCTAATAGCCCACTTTGGCAAGAGACTCCTGACTTTTCTGATGGAATAGTTAGACATACTCAAGTTATTAAAGTAACTGATGAGACAGTTCCTGTGATATTAGATTGTGCTCCACAAATGTATGCTGTAAATGATCACGCTGATAGTGATAATGACGGTAATGTATGTGAAGCGAACATTATACTTACTAACACTGCAACTGATGCAGGTAGCGCTAATTGTCCTACTGCATGGTTAAAATGGACAGTAAAAGTTGATTTATGGGGTGACGGTACATATGACTTAGAATTTAGTTCACACTTACCAGAATTCGATTCGCAGTTTAATGACACTAATGGAAATGGTATTCCAGATGTATATTTGGAACCAACAGAAAGTGGTCAAGAAGTTTCTATCCCATTAGGTGAGATAGGAGGTAGCATGAGCAACCATAAAGTTTACTGGCAAGTAACTGATGGATGTCAAAATAATGCATCTTGTAACTCTACATTTATGGTTGTTGATAAAAAAGCACCAACTCCTTACTGTGTAAGTCTTAGTACTGCAGTTATGGAAATGGGTGAAAACAATGTCGCTGGTGTAAACCTTTGGGCTGTTGATTTCAACATAGGTTCTTTCGACAACTGTACTGAACAAGAAAACTTGAGATATACATTTACTGATGTAGCACCAGAAAACGATCCTTTATATGATGAAGCAAGCAGAAGCTCTTCAAGATTATTTGATTGTACTGATGTTGTTAATTCACCAGTGAGTGTTTCAATGTATGTATGGGATGAAAAAGGTAATTCTGATTTCTGTTCTGTATTCTTAACAATAGTTGACAACCAAGGACATTGTCCTACTGGCTCAAAAGCTGATGTTGCAGGTACTATTGAGACTGCTGTTGGAGATGCTGTTACTGATGTAGAAGTGACTGTTAATGCTGCTCTTACTGAGTATCCTAGAACAGACATGACTAATCAAGCAGGTGAGTATGCATTTGCTGATGCACCTACAGGTATTTCTTATGAAATCTCTGCAAACAAAGATGTTGATTACCTTAATGGTGTATCTACTCTTGACCTTGTTAAGATTCAAAGACATATTCTTGAGATCGAATTATTGGATAGCCCTTACAAAGTGATAGCTGCAGATATAAATGCAGATGACGCTGTAAAAGCTTCTGATTTGAGCATATTGAGAAAACTTATCCTTGGAGTAATTACTGAACTTCCAACTAATGATAGCTGGAGATTCGTTGATGCTACACAATCACTTACTATGGATTTCGATCTAGCTGACGTAAGAGAAGTAGCTGATGTAATTAATCTTCAAAATGATATGATGCATAACGATCTAGTTGCTGTGAAAATAGGTGATGTTACTGATAATGCAGTAGCTAACTTATCAAGCGTATCTAGTGAAGTTAGATCTAACAAAACTGTTACTTTCACTATTGCTGACAAACAAGTAGTAGCTGGAGAAACTGTTGAAGTAGAATTCGCAAGTGAAGACTTTGCAAATGTATATGGATACCAATTCACAATGGAACTTAACGGACTTACGTTCGCTAGTGTACAAGGTGCTGCAGTAAACATGAACGATGCAAATGTTGGAGTAATTTCTAATAATGTTGTTACTGTAAGTTACAATAACTCTGAGGCTAAATCAGTAGGAAATAATGAAGCTATCTTCGTTATGACTTTCACTGCTACTCAGAATGGTAACTTAGGTAATATGATTAATGCAACTTCAAAAGTTACAACTGCTGAAGCATATGTTGGACAATCATTAGAAGTAAGAAATGTTGCAATCGCAACTAGAGGTGATGTAGTTGAAGTTGAAACTTCAGAGTTATTCCAAAATGAACCTAATCCGTTCAAAGGACAAACTGTGATAACTTTCAATCTTGCGGAAGCAGGAACTGCTACTTTCACTGTTCTTGATGTTACTGGTAAAGTTGTACTAGTAAGAAACATCGAAGGTACAAGAGGTCATAATACTGTAAAACTTACAGCTAATGAGCTTGGAACTAGTGGTGTACTTTACTATCAACTAGAAAGCGGTGATTTCACAGCTACTAAGAAAATGATCATTATTGATTAATAATGATTATATGATAGACTCAAAACTGAGTTAATTTAAATCGGTTTTTGGGATGGCCTCTCTTCATTTATGAAGGGGGGCTTTTTTATGTTTAATTTGTAATAATTCCAGTGCAACAACCATTTATATAGGATGCTTCATGAAAGTGAGCATTTTCAAAAAGAACTATAGCTTAGCCAACCTATTCCCTTACTTTATCTCATTAATGATTGTTAAAAAAAATACGATAGTTAGTTGAGTTGTCACTGTAGGTTATTACATTTAAATGACTGCTGCATCGCAGTCACCATATGTTAGCCATAATATGTTAAACAAAAAATGAGTAGTCACCCCTTTTTACTATATCACATAAAAATTGCTTGTTTAAAAATGATGCAGCGCTATGTTTAGCATAATATGGCAAATGTAAAATGATTAATCACCTCTTTTTACTCATATCATAAAAAATGATTATTAAAAATGACTGTATCGTAGTCGCCTTAGGTTTACATATAATATGGTGAAAAACTAATGACTCCATCGCGGCCACCAACGTTTCTCATTGTTATATGTGTTATTAGTGACTACATAGCAGTCACTAGGATTCTCAAGAAAGATGATCTATAGATAGATATTAATTTGGAGCAAGTCTCAAAAAAAGCTTATGTTTTTATTTTGCATAGAATAACATAAGTTTACCACTAAGTATACCAGAAAGGTTATCTGTACGACTATTTTGATATATTGTCAATTTGTGGATGCCAGAGGATTTAAATTTGAACTTCTCCTCGAGTGATATATTTATACTGCATGTTTTACTATTACAATCTCCAATAAAAATACCACTGTTACCAATTAAATTCATTGATAGTACATCTTCAACTTTAGTATTATCAGGAAATTCGGTAGTTATTTTAACATAGAGGTTTTTATATTTAAAATCTGTTGAATGAGTTAGATTTAATAAAAGATCATAAGTTTTATTATTGTCGCTTATATTTAATTGAAACACAAGTGGTGATTCATATAACCAGGGTTGTGTTATTGTGTTTTCTATAGAAATAACAGGTTTGTTATTGCAAGATATTAGAAAGCTAAAAGAAAAACAGAGGAAAAATATATATTTCATTTTGTTAAGGATGAATGAAGTTATTAATTTCTTTTTTTAAGTTTTTTTCTTCTCTTTTTCGAAAACAAGTTTGATTTGCCACGTTTTCTTGATAAAGTACCATCCTTGTTTGTCGGAGGCGCATATTTTTCCTCTAATCCACATCCTTGCTTAGTTTTACATCCTGTGGATGAAAAACTAATAAAAAGCATAAGAATTGCTATAAAAGAGTAAAAATAGAACTTGTATTTCATATTGTTTTGTAATTATTTCTTTAAAACTGAAAATATTATTTAAAGGTAAGATAACTTATTTTGTGGTTTTTGACAGTGCAATTAAATGAATATTAATGAATTATATAAATTCACTTAATTGTAAATTGAATAATGTATAGTGTAATCCCTTCTAAAGCCCTTTATTTTAAGGCTTTTTGACATATTTTTACATATAAAGTTTGTTTATATGTAAGCAATAGTTACATTTGTGGTAGAATTATTTAACTCATAAAATATTAAAATATTATGAACAAAGGAGATTTGATTAGCGCAGTAGCAGAAAAAGCAGGATTAACTAAAGCGCAAGCTGGAGATGTAGTAGCAACAGTATTTGGTACAATTGAAAATGCATTGAAAAGTGGAGATAAAGCTGCTTTTATTGGATTCGGTACGTTTTCTACTAATTTAAGAAAAGCGAGAGACGGTAGAAACCCATTAACTGGAGCGACTATTAAAATAGCTGAAAAAACAATGATTAAATTTAAAGCAGGAAAAGCATTTTCTGAAGCAGTAAACAACTAGAGTTACTAAAATTAAATTTTTCTATTGAAAGATTAAGGCACTTACATTTGTAGGTGCCTTTTTATTTCTTTTTTAATGTTAACACTGAAGAAAAGTAACAATACGCTCGCCCAAACAATACAATCTGTATAAACTCTTGAATGAAGAATTATAATTTAGGAATAGAATATCAATGACCAAATTATCCAAATACTAACAGCCCAAATAGCCAACAAGCCATACGCTAACAAACCAAATAGCTAACAAGATAACACACGTATTAGCCTAAAGACAATAGCGCAATAGAAATCAAAGCAAAGACAAAACCAATTAACTTTCTTATAGTAAATGATTCTTTAAATAAAGTCCAACCTATCAATGCAGTTAAGCTTAATATACCAACATTGTTTATCGGAAATACAACGGAAGCATCCATCCCATTTGACAATACTTTAAGTAAAAAGTAGATTGAAAAGAAATTTGGGACACCAAGCATAATACCTGCAAAGATTTCTTTTTTTCTAAAAGTTTTTTTTGTTTTTATATATTCATATAGTATAAAAAGTGAACCTAGTATACCAGCAAAAAAGAACAAAGTGGCGATAAAATCAATACTCATGCTATCCACTAAGTTTACTTTATTTATATAGAAGAGACCTGAATCAATTATACAACTACCTATAAAAGTTCCTATAGGTAATATCCATAAAGATACCGATGCTTTACTTTTATTATCAGTGTTTTTATCTAATGAAATTAAAAATATTGATAATATAGCTAATGTAATACCAATAATCTTTGTTAAATTAGATGATTCTCCATAGAGCATTATTGCTATAATTGCGGGAGCAATTAATGACATTTTTTGAAAAATTGAACCAATAACTACGCCTAATTTTTGTACAGTGTATGCAAATAAATTAAAAGTGATAACAAAAGTGAAACCTAATAAAACTGCTGCCCATATCCAATCTTCGCTGAAGGTAGCCATAGTAATTGCTGGTCTGCCTAAGACAATTGAAGCAGTTAGAATGCAAACAATGTAATTAATTATTATTGCATGTAATGTTCTTACTTCGTATTTTTTAAAATATTTAAATATGATCCCAATATATGTATTAAAGAGAATGCATATGATTAATAATAGCATTTTTATAATTTTAGACGATCAATAAATTTAGAAGATGATATTCCTTTTACAAAATCTATAATTTCAACAGAACCTCCGTTATCCATGACATATTTAGCTCCAACAATTTGATCGATATTATAATCTCCTCCTTTTACCAGTATGTCAGGTTTTATTATTTCTATTAATTTGCTAGGTGTTTCTTCGCTAAATGATATCACATAATCTACTGATGCCAAACCAGCAATAACAGCGCTTCTATTTAGAATATCTTTGATTGGTCTATTAGGGCCTTTAAGGGATTTTACCGAATCATCTGAATTGATCCCTACAATTAAAATATCTCCATAGTGTTTTGCTTTTTCTAAATAAGAAATATGACCTAAATGAATGATGTCAAAGCAACCATTTGTAAAAACAATTATTTTATCTTCCTTTTCCAATTTTTTAAGTATTAAATGCATAGCTTCAATACTCTCTATTATTTTATCTTGAAAATTCATATATTAAAAACTAAATTATAGTTTATTTGCCACAGTAAGCCACTGCTTTAATTTCTATTAGTAAATGAGGATGAGGTAATTGATGTACAGCTACTGTGGTTCTTGTTGGACCTGTATAATCAAAATAAGTACTATAGATTTCGTTATAACCACCAAAGTCATTCATATTTACAAGGAATGTTGTAATATCAATAACATCACTTAGGGATGACCCCGCTTCCTGAAGAATATTTGAAATATTATCTAAAACTGCACTTGTTTGTTGTTTTATATTGAGATTTGTTGTTCCAAAATTATCAACTTGGACCCCTTTAAATGTATTATCAGCATTTCTACTACTAGTTCCTGATACATATATAAAGTCACCTACCTTTTTATAATGTGGAAATTTACCCCTTGGTGTAGCCACACCTTGTATAACTTTTGATTTCGAATTTTTCATTGGTCAAATTTATTTACTCAATGATACGTAGAATTTATTGATATATTTGCACTGTGAGAAATATTTTAAAGAGTACATATATTGGTAAATTGCTGTTAGCTGACCCATTGTTTGGTAAGGGAGTTATACTCCTATTAGCGATTTATACATTAGTTCATATAGTTAGATTAGAAATGTATCCGTTATATAT
>JAZGFO010000257.1:0-14458 GCA_036479655.1 Saprospiraceae bacterium | reverse complement strand
AACTCTAGATAGGTTGTTTTTATAACGACTATTAGTATAACTTATTGTTTTTTAACTATATTTGTTTTATTAAGCTATAGGACACCTGAGTAGTTACAATTTTTATTAATAAGTAGGTCGTAAAAATGATTAGAAATTGATATAATAAAAAAGCAACGATTTAGCAATTTGCAGATATATTATATGAATTACTATCAGACCTTAACTAAACAAAATAGATGAACCAAAAGATTATAGTAATAGGTGGATTATCTGCTGGACCATCAGCAGCAGCTAAAGCAAGAAGAGAAAACGAAAATGCGGATATTATTTTATTCGAAAAAGGAGCTAATATAAGTTATGCTACTTGTGGGATGCCATATGCATTGTCAGGGGTAATTGAAAATCGAAACAAATTGATAGTTGTGAAGCCAGAATTGATGCGAGAAAGATTTAATATAGATGTAAAGTTGGAAGAAGAGATCGTCCGAATTGATTCAAAAAACAAAATGGTTTTTTCAATAAATGCAGGGTATAGTTATGATAAATTAATATTTGCAACAGGTGCTAGATCAATCGTTCCACCAATCCAAGGAATAGAAAAGTCAGATAATTGGTCAACATGTAGAACCATGAGCTATATATGCTAAGCTGAAAGTTACAGATTTGTCACAATTAGACTTAGCTTACGCCCCACCATTTTCACCTGCTAAAGATCCATTAGTTGTCGCTAGTTTTGTATCAGAAAATATTATAAAAGATAAGTGTAGTCAAATAAGTACAGATGAATACAAGGCGTTTGTAAAGTCAGCTGATGAAAATTATATCCTATTAGATGTTAGAAATAACAGCGAATTTGAAGAAGGGCACATTCCAGGAGCTATCAATATACCATTGCACCAATTAAGAAACAGCATTGGTCAATTGGATTGTCAAAAGAAGATAATTATTTATTGTCAGAAAGGATTGAGAGGCTATGTTGGACGGCTAATTTTAAAAAACAATAACTATAAAAATGTAGTAAGTATCTCAGGAGGCTATAAAATATGGAAAATGAAGAAAGAAGATATTACATTACCAAGATTAGAGCAGAGTAATTTCTCTTAAATTCACCTACTATACATGTAGATTTTAATAAAACAATGCAATAAATTAGAACCGTTAAATAACGCTAAAAATGTGTTTTAAAGATTATTAAGATAGTCATCAGCATAACCTTCACAAAGGGATATCGTTTCATTAATATCATCAATAGTTGTTCGAGGATTAATTAAACACATTCTCAATACTACGTGATCTTGAAGAATTGTAGTTACTAAGACAGCATTAAGAGAGGATGTTATTTCTTTAGAAATGTATTGATTAAGTGCATCTATTCCTTTTTCTGACAGGTCATACCCAATTGGATTTGCTCTAAAATTTATAACTGCCAAGGTAGCAGGAGAGATCACTTCCCATTTAGGACTACTTCTTAGTAATTCTTCCAATTCTTCTGCTAATGCAATACTATAAGTAATAGCTTCTTTGAACGAATCCAGTCCAAAAGTCTTGATAGACATATAAAACTTCAAAGCTCTAAATCTACGTGTCAATTGGATTCCGTGGTCATAAAAATTAATCTCGGACTCATTCCCTTCAATATCTCTCAAATACTCAGGTTTGGCACTAAACGTCTTGTTAAGCCATTTAAAATCTTTAACTAACAGACAGCCAATTTCGTAAGGTTGAAAAAACCATTTGTGAGGATCTACTGTAAGTGAATCTGCACGTTCAATTCCCTTCAAATATTTACTTCCTTTCTCTGCTAAAATAGCTGCCCCTCCGTAAGCTCCATCAATATGAAACCACATATTCTCTTTTTCACAAATATCAGCCAATTTATCTAAAGGATCGACTGTGCCAGTATTGGTTGTACCAGCTGACGCAATAAAGCAAAATGGTATAAACCCTTCCAACTTATCTTTAGCTATAGCATTTTTTAGTTTATTGAGTGAAATTTTAAACTCCATATCAGTTGGAATAATTCGTACCTGACTCTTTTTAAATCCTATTACTCTAATAGCTTTAATATTTGAAGAATGTGCTTGGTCTGATAAATAAATGATAGATTTTGAAAAATCATCCCCACATTTAATACGCCTAGCTGTAGTTAATGCTGTCAAGTTTGCCATTGATCCTCCGCTGGTGAATATCCCTCCACCATCTTTCAACGGAAATTTAAACATTTCCAACAACCAATTGATAGTGATTATTTCAATTTCTGCTGCTGCCGGAGAAGCATTCCAACCCCCAGAAAACACATTAAACCCAGTAGCAAGTGTATCCGCCATTACACTAATAAAATTACTTGGACTAGGAACAAATGAATAATACTTCGGATGAGTTGGTATATCAACATTCGCCATAATATTATCAATCACATGATCCAATACTTGATATGCAGGTGTAGCATCACAAGGTACATTTTCGTGCAATAGCTCATCCATCTGTTTTCTATCAGAAAATTTTACTAATTTTTTTGTGTCAAGTGTATCAAAATGCGCTACTAACATATCGACAATTTTATAGCCATATTCTTGCATTTCTTCTTTTGAAAGTGTAAGTGTCTTATTCATTTATTCTTAATTCTAATATTCATGCAAAAGTATAATTTCAATAACATTTTCTACACTTTATTACTTTAATTAGAAAAAAGTTATAACCACCATTTCAATGTTGATTTTAGTGAAATTTAGAGGTTTTTTTTAAGTATTATTTCGAATAGCAATAAGTACTACAAATTTGGTGCAACTACCTTTTGCAAGCAATACCATATTCATTTTTAGGATTTTTTAGATAACCCTCCACATTAGTTTTTATGCGGTCAAGTAAGTTACTACTCGTGTCTTTTACAAACGTTTTGCCCGTAATAATTTCATATAATTCAATATATCTTTCTGAGATTACATTTACAAAGGTGTCTGGCATATCAGGAATTTCTTGTCCTTCTTTACCTTGAAAACCATTATCCATCAACCACTCTCTAACAAATTCTTTGCTCAATTGCTTTTGGGGTTCACCTTTTTCTTGGCGCTCATCATAACCTTCTGAATAAAAATATCTGGAGCTGTCTGGAGTGTGTATCTCGTCCATTAAATATATTTCACCATCAATTATTCCAAACTCATACTTAGTGTCTACAAGAATCAATCCTTGCTCAGCTGCCATTGCCGTTCCTCTCCAAAATAATTGATAAGCATAATCTTCTAATAGATCCCATTGTTCAAAAGTAACTATGCCTTGTTTTAGTATTTCCGCCTTTGATATATCTTCATCATGCCCTTCCATTGCCTTAGTAGATGGGGTGATAAGCGCTCGTGGAAACCTGTCATTCTTACTCATTCCGTCCAACATTGGCTCTCCACATATTTCTCTTTTACCACTTTCATAAGTCCTCCAAGCATGACCAACAAGATAACCCCTCACGACCATTTCTAACATTATCGGTTTACATTTTTTACCAATAGCTACATTTGGATCAGGTGTCGCTTCCAACCAATTTGGTACGATATCAGTAGTAGCACTTAAAAAATGCTCTGCCACTTGATTTAGTACTTGCCCTTTGTACGGAATAGCTTTTGGCAATATATGATCAAATGCAGATATTCTATCAGTCGCAACCATTACTATTTTAGTATCCACAAAATAGACGTCTCTAACTTTACCATTATACACTTTGGTCTGTCCTATAAAATTGAAGTTGGTTTTGGAAATTGTATTTTTATTCATATTGGTGTTATATATCATTTACTAAAAACAAAAATAATAATATTTACCTGAAACAACATATTGTAAATTAAACAATAAGAATTTTAAGAAAAATAATTATTAAATTTAAAAAGCTCAACTATCCATATTATTAATCAGTGCTCAGCATTGCTTTGTTCCAAGCTCTATAGCCTACAATTCCAAAAACAATATAGATCACCATTACTCCTACAAATAGCCACAAACCTGATTGTCCATAGATATATAGATATACTACATCTGCAGCAACAAGATACAACCAACTAAATAGCTTTCTCTGAACTAATAATATAGTACCAATTACAAGAAACACAGTTGTAATCGCATCAAGTATGGGTAATTGTATAATTGAAGAATTTTGCGAAAGATATATTAAAAACCCAGAAACGGACAATCCAACCAAAACAATACGTACATGTACATAAAGAGAATAGGTAGAAATAGGTAATTCTTTTTCATTTTGACTCCCTTTATTCCAATTGTAAATACCATATGCAGACATCCCAATATAAAATACTTGTAATCCTGTATCAAAAAACAAATGAGCTGAATAAGACGCAACGGCCCACAATGCACTACCTATCATCCCATAGATAAAACAAATAGACTTATTCTTAATTGCATAATAGAGATAAACTAGAGCGCATATAGTTGCTCCCCATTCTATTAACCCCAATTATTTAGCTTTTTTCAATTTATCAACAATATTTGCTTTGAATCTAGCTTCGGTAACTATCAATTTGGTATTGGCAATAATATCAACGGTTTTGATGACTTCGCCAAGATGCTGGTCAGCAGTATCAAATATTGCACTAATTACGCCTTGTTCACCTGGTTTTATTGCTTCAACTGGCCACTCTAAATCTGTACATTTACAAGCAGTTACGACTTCTATAAGCAAGTCTGTATCTCCAGTATTGGTAAAATGAAATTCTAATGCCTTTTTGTCTCCATGTATCAATGTACCTAAGTCAATACTATCTCTTACAAATGAAATAAACGGATAAGGTTCCTGATAAGATTGCTGCCCACTATTGAACGAACCTATAGTTTTTTTACGAATTACTTGTTTTTTAATTTCAATATATTGAGGCCCGGCAATAATTTTAAACTCAGTCCTTCTGTTGACTCTATGTTCTGAATCTGCACATCTTACACCTTCCACACAGTGATTAATAATTACTGTTTCCCCATAACCTTTTGTTTGAATTCTAGAACTGCTTATACCTTGACTTACCAACCAGGACTTGGCAGAATCTGCTCTTTTTTGTGATAGTCGTTGATTATAGCCTTTTTTACCTCGTACATCAGTATGAGATGACAACTCTATAACCATATCAGAATATTGATCCAATAAAGTTTTTAAATACCCCAAATCATCTTCTGCATCAGGGAGTATATCCCACTTAGCTAAATCATAATAGATATTATTCAATCTTATTGGTTGATTCATTTCTACAATTTCGACTTCTTCTTCCGGATTACCATTGCCATCTGTGTTAGTCGGTGGTGGTGGTGGTGGCATTGCCTTTAGCGTCACATCTTTTTTGACAGTGTAGCTATCCAATAGTCCAACAGTATTAAATGAAATAGTAGTATCTGGATAATACCCCTCTCTACTAACTACAACTCTGTACTTATGATCTGCATCAAGTAAAAAATTAAAGTCATTGGTTAATAAATTTGTTTTACTTTCAAAAGCATTTTCATCATCAATCGACAAATCAACTAACTCTACCGTAGCTTCTTTTAATGGTCCATCAGCGTCCAATACATTTACTAATAAATCTATAACGATTTCTCTTACTTCAATTTCGTAAATATCATCACAGCAAGTTGTACTTCCTTTAAGTTTTCTTTTGTCTTTGTGTGGTCTGTTACTAGTCATAAACCCACCTTTACCATTTGGATTAAACTTGAGATACATATCATCTTGTGGAGAGTTGTAGTTAAACCCCATATTAGTCGCATCTTGAAAACCAGCACCATTCCATGTGGCATACCATATATCATAGCCTCCAAAACCTGGTCTACCATCTGTACTATAATATAAAGTACCGTTGGTATAAAACGGTGTCACGTCATCTCTGTCTGTATTGATTGTCTCCCCTAAATTGACTGGAGTCGCGTAAGAATCACCATTGATAGTTGCGTAATAAATATCCAAACCGCCATATCCTCCTTCCATATCAGAAACAAAAAATAGTACTTTATTTCCAAACAATTCTCCTTCTTGCGGATGCATAGATAAATAATCACCATTGAGACCTTCTAATTCTTGAGCAGCACCCCATCCACTATCTTTTCTTAAAGAATAAAATAACTTTGACTCTTCTATTTCATTAACATTTAATTTAGCTCTTGAAAAATACATAATACGTCCATCACCAGAAAACGAAACCCCAGCATTGTTCCATCCATCACGATTCACCTTACTATTTAATGCTTTAGGCTTCCCTAACTCACCTTTATCATCTTTAGTAGCACTAAAAATTTTTGCTTGATATTCTTCTTCTTTTCCATCTAAAACAATTTCTTTCTTTCGATTAAATGAAGAATAATAAAGTGTGCCGTCAGATGCTAACGAAGGGCTATTCTCTCCACTACCTGAGTTGACTTTTTTACCCGCGAAATCTACGACAGCTTCAATGTTTTGCACATAAGTATCCATTAATTCTATACCTTTCAATTCAAAAAGAGCTATATTTTTTAGAGTGTCACTATCTGCTGTACTCGCTACTATTCTAAAATGATTAACGGCTTCCTTGTATTTACCTTGATATTTTAATGCCTTAGCATAATCAACTCTCAAATCTTCGTACACACCATCTTTATCTCTTTTAAGTACAACATTATACGATCGTTCAGCGCGTTTATAATCCCTGAGACGCATATATAAATCACCAATTGCAACTTTTAAATCTTTGTTTTTACTTTCTTTATAAGCTTTTTCAAACCAGACAATTGCATTTGGAAAATCATTGTTTTCTGCAGCTTCATCAGCAACTTCTAACATGGTTTCGTATTTGACTGAAGAAACTGGTTGTGCTTGGATGGCATAACTTGTAAAAAACAATACTCCGAAAACAATTAAAGATTTATAATTCATAATAATCAAATTTGTTACTATTTTAATAAAAATAAAATCAAAAAGAAAGTTCCTTTATTAACAGCTTTTTTAATAGCTACCAAAAATATAAATCTATAGTCTTGGACAATAAATTATAGGTTTAACTTTTGGTTTTTTATGTATAATTCCTGTATAAGACACTCCTAGTTCTATACTTTTGTGACCACCAGTTGCGGGAGTCGATGCACCAAGATCTAAATCATAGGCAAGCCCAACTCTAATACCATTAAATGTAGCGCCAAGATAGATTAATCCTGCTCTAAGCGCTCTCACTCCTAATCCACCATGAACTGTAAATTTGTTCGCTGGTTTTATTCGATAATTAACTACTGAGTTGATTACAAAAGCAGATGGTTTTTTTAATGAATAAAACAATACACCTGAAGTTAATGACAGGCGTTTACTCATTTCCATATGATATTGAGAAAAAGCATTAATTCCTATTCCTTTTTGATCTTGTTTCAGTACAGCTCGATTTGGATTTAATATTCCTTCAACACCTACACCAATCTTAAAATTATTTCCTGACTTGGCATTCCTCGCTGTATATAGTACACCAATAGACAAATCATTGAGGCTTCCTTCATTATTATCTTTGAATATATTGTTGGTCTGCTCTGTTCTTTCTTTTCCTTCAACTTCATTATTCCCTACTTCACCACCAACAGCAGTATATCCAATGCTCCCACCACCGTACTGGGCTCCAATAGAAATAAAACTTGTCTGCTTTTTATCTAATCCTAAGTGATAAGCAGCAGTCAATCCAGAAAAACTCATACTTTGACTCAATTGTCCACTTTTGTCTTTGTCCATTCTTATACCTACACCTACCCAATCTTGCTTTCTTATACCACGGATTATTGGTGCATCAATATTGATTCCAAATCCTCCAAATGGCTTTACTGCAGATCCTCTATATTGATCACGATAAATACCGTTGAGCCTGTATGACCCACTAAACGCTCCTGCCAAAGCTGGATTGACACCTAACGGAGACATAAAATATTGTGTATAATGAAAATCTTGTCCTGTAGTAGATGTAACAAATAAGAGTCCTAATACAAGAGTCAATATAAAATTTTTAAACTGCATAGTTATTATTATAAAGATTATTAAGCATATAAAATTCTTTCTACTGTCTTTAATATTATAGAAGAATCAAAATAAAATTATTTCGCTGCACAAATATGATAAAAAAGCAAGATAAAGCTATTTTTTAATATGTTTTAAATTTTAATCATTATTTGTCGTGAATGAGGAAATATTTGGGCAAGAAATAAGAATTTCTCCTTATGCAATAGGCATAACAAAGGATAATTCTACCAATGTTAAATTTAAGATTTCATTCAAAAAAAGTAGGTGACAAATAATTTAAAATCATTACATTTGATGCTAATAATTAATATTCATATTACCTAACACAACTATATCAAATGAAATTTAATACTAAAGTTATACATTCAGGTGTTGAGCCAGACCCAACAACAGGAGCTATTATGACTCCTATATTTCAAACATCAACTTATGTGCAAGCTTCTCCAGGAGAGCACAAAGGGTATGAATATGCAAGAACTCAAAACCCAACAAGAAGCGCATTAGAAAAAAATCTCGCTGCTTTAGAAAATGGTGTTGATGCTATTTGTTTTGGTAGTGGACTTGGAGCTATGGATGCTGTACTCAAATTATTAAATCCTGGCGATGAGGTAATTGCAACCAATGATTTGTATGGTGGGTCTTACCGATTGATGACTGCAGTATTTGGAAAATATGGTATAAAATTCAAATTCGTAGGTATGGAAAATGCCTCGGATATAAGTAATCACATTTCTAAAAACACAAAGATGATCTGGGTAGAAACACCCACGAATCCTATGTTGCAAATTGTTGATATCAATGAAATTTGTAATCAAGTAAAAGGAAAAAATATAAATGTAGTTGTAGATAATACTTTTGCTTCTCCCTATCTACAAAACCCATTGGATCTTGGCGCTGATATCGTAATTCATTCTGCGACAAAATATATCGGTGGACATTCAGATGTGGTGCATGGAACAGTAATTGTAAAAACACAAGAACTTGCAGATAAAATTCATTATTTTCAAAATGCTGCAGGTGCTGTACCTGGACCTCAAGATTGTTTTTTAGTACTTAGAGGTATCAAAACATTACACATTAGAGTTCAACGAGCTTGCGAAAATGCCAGAAAGATAGCAGAGTTTTTACGCACAAATGATAAAATTGCAAACGTATATTATCCAGGGTTTGAATCTCACCCAAATCATGAAATTGCAAAAAAACAAATGAAAGATTTTGGCGGAATGGTCTCTTTTGACTTAAAAGAAGATACTTGTGATGCTGCAAATAAAATCTTGACAAAAACACACCTTTTCGCTTTAGCCGAATCTCTTGGTGGAGTTGAATCCTTGATCGGTCATCCTTCTACAATGACACATGCAAGTATTCCAAGGGCAGAAAGGCTAAAAGTGGGATTGACTGATTCGTTGATAAGATTAAGTGTTGGTATAGAAGATATAGAAGATCTGATAGCTGATTTAAAAAATGCATTGAATTAATAAAATTTAGATATAGGAAGGTGCATATAAATAACCAAAATGATTGCATCTTCCTAAATTATTCTAATTCTACCTTCGTTTTTTACTTCCATTCCTTTTACTATTATTTTTTGCTCGGTATTTTATTGCTTCCGTTTTTTGTGCTTTTTTTCTTGCTCCTAATAATTTATCAATTAGATCTTCTCTTCCCATCGATTTTAATTTATCTCGTATTATTCTGTTATTTTCACGTTTGTACCAGAAAAAATAAAGGTGTTGGTTTTTCTTCTCTTTAGGAGACTTTGCAGCATACACAGGCCTTAGCGTATAAGGATGTACTCCAGAATAATAAATTATTGTTGCAACTGTCATAGGAGTAGGTGTAAAGTCTTGTACTTGTTCAAGTCTAAATCCCATATCCTTTGTTTCGGCAGCCAAATTAGCCATATCTTTTTCTTCGCAACCTGGATGACTAGAAATAAAATATGGTATCAATGGTTGATTCAACCCATGCTTTTTATTAGCTGCTTCATACTTCTTTTTAAACTCATGGAAATGTTTAAAGCTAGGCTTACGCATGATTTTTAGCGTATCGTCAGAGGTATGCTCTGGTGCAACTTTTAATCGCCCAGATATGTGCCTAGACACCAATTGGTCCATATATTCTTCCAAACTATCATCAGCGTTTTTATTATAACCTCTTGTCAACAAATCATAACGAATACCACTACCTACAAAAGCTTTTTTTACCTTAGGATGTGCATCTACTTTCCTATAAATATTGGTCATTGCTTTATGGCTGGTATCAAGATTACTACAAATCACAGGATGAATACATGATGGCGCTACACATCTATCACATATAGACTGTATTTTGCCCTTCAGTTGGTACATGTTAGCTGATGGTCCGCCTAAATCTGATATATATCCTTTAAAATCAGGCATTTTTACAACTTGATCCACTTCTTTTAATATTGATGTTTCAGATCTACTTGACACAAATTTTCCTTGATGTGCTGATATGGTACAAAAACTACATCCACCAAAACAACCTCTATGCATATTTATCGAAAATTTTATCATTTCGAATGCAGGAATAGCACCACGCTTGTAATATTTAGGGTGTGGCAGCCTTGTATAGGGTAAATCAAAAGAAGTATCAATTTCATTTTCCGTCATTGGTGGATAAGGAGGATTGATTACCAGCATATGATCCCCAACTCCTTGTATTAGTCTTTTGGCTTGTACTTTATTAGACTCCTGTTCTACATGTTTAAAATTAGCTGCAAAAGCGACTTTATCTCTTAAGCATTTTTCATGAGAATTCAACTCTAATGTTTCCCAAAGTGCTTCGTCTGGAAGCTCCTCTTTTCTTCCTACCAAAAAAGCTGTCTGTGGAACGTGAGTCATTGATGACAAAGGTACTCCTACATCTGCCAATTGCATAATAGCTCTTAATGGCATCTCTCCCATCCCATACACCAACATATCTGCACCACTTTTACTTAATATGTTTGGCCATAGTTTATCTTCCCAATAATCGTAATGTGTCACCCTTCTTAAACTTGCCTCTATGCCTCCAATTAGTACAGGAACATCTGGATATATTTCTTTTAATATTTTAGTGTACGTCACTGTGGCATAATCTGGACGAAACCCAGATTTTCCTCCTGGAGTGTAAGCATCAGTAGATCGCTTTCTTCTTGCAGCTGTATAATGGTTAACCATAGTATCCATACATCCTGAAGTAACCCCAAAAAACAAACGAGGTTTTCCCATTTTTTTAAAATCACGAAGATCATCTTGCCAATTTGGTTGTGGAACAATAGCAATTCTAAATCCTTCACTTTCAAGAATTCGCCCAATTACTGCAGCACCGAAAGCAGGATGATCTACATATGCATCTCCTGAGATAAGAATAACATCTAACTCTTCCCACCCTCTAGCATCTACCTCTTTTTTAGTAATTGGTAGCCAATCACCTACTGGTCTTCGCATAATTATTGATTAGTTAAGTCACAAAGATAAGTTAATTTATCAATCTAAATTTTATTAAAAAAAACCTTATCAGTATCAAAATACTATTTAAGTAAACATGTATTCAATTTATTTAAAATTTTCTAATCAGTCAGTATCGTCAAAAAATTCATTCTTTACAAATTGTTCTTTAACATAATATTAGCTTCTATCTTTTGTACATTTTACTTTTAATTTCGTTACTAAATATGAAAAAGTTACTGTATTTTGTGATTAATCTACTTTTATGACCAAGCTTAACATATATCTATACTTCAGCCTATTTCTAATCATTGGGATACTTTCTCCGAGTAGATCTAATGCACAAGTTGTGCTCTACCTTGAAGTAATGAATGACGCAAAACCTATCAAATACTACGTAGGAGATTGGGTCTCCTATAAAACTGCAGAATTTCCTGACGACTGGCAAAATCGTCAGATAAAAAAAATTATTGCCAAGGAAAAAATCATACTTTTTGAAGGTAAATTGTTAAAACTTTCTGACATTACAGACATAAGGAGATCACGAACTTGGGTCAATGCTATTGGATACTCATTACAAAGTTTTGGAACTGCATGGCTAGTGTATGGTGCGATTGCACACTATAGCACTTCTTTTGAGTTTGGTACTGACACCGCTATCATAGGTGGAGGGGCATTAATAAGTGGATATCTATTGAGAAAGTTTTTTAAATACAAAAAGTATAGAATCGGAAAGAAAAACCGAATTAAAATATTAGATATCAGCTGGCCCGAACCAAGAGGTTAATTATATAAGCTGAAAACAAATCATCTTTCTTCAGATGTCAGTTTATTAAAGATGATAAATATCAGTTTTCAAATTTACTTTCTTTTGTGATTTTCACTATACTTCTTTATCAGCTTCATTAGCTCTTTCTAATGCCCTTTGTAATTCAAGTTGCTGTAAGTATCTTTCTTGTTTTGTCATTTGGAATGTGTCAGGACGAAAAAAATTGGTTTCTGTTCCAATTTCATCAGCCCATGGATCAGGACGTTCTAACTCATCATCTTCAACTACATTCTTAAATAAAAAAGCTGTAAATATTCCCATCAGTCCGCCAAATAAATGGCTTTCCCAAGAAACACCTTCTTTATCAGGAACAATGCCATGAAAATATCCGCTGTAAAGAATTAATATGACAAATGCCAGCACTATTGACTTAAGATTTCTTCTAAAAATCCCAGTCCATGCCACAAGAGCAACCAGACCATATACTACCCCACTCGCTCCTACATGATATCGAGTCCTTGCAAACAACCAAACCATAAAACCAGTAAGTAATGTGATTATAATAAAAGATGGAATAGCAATTCGCTTATAAAACATCATCATAATCACTAGCAACATAATCATTGGTAACGAGTTGGACATCAAATGCTCAGGGTCAGAATGTAAAAAAGGAGATACAATAATACCAACCAAGCCATCTAATTCACGTGGAAAAATCCCCCAACGTGTAAACTTATATCCTTGAAGAATTTCAATGATTTTGACCAACCACATCAAACCTACTATAAGAAAAGGAAAACCTAATCGTTCTACAACATTAAATTCATTGTTATTCATGCAATCATGTTAGTCATGTTAATCATATCATTCGAATCAGTTACTCTGAAATCAAACAAAAAAAAACGAATTCAGTTTAGAATAAACTAATTAATTATACCTACGACTGATTAATTTGACAAATTTATTTGCTTTTTTAATTTTAGATTTTTCTCCCCAATTGTTTGTTATAGCAATATTTTTTATCAAATATGATTTTGCGTCATCATAGTTATTTAATTTATTGAGATCCAACATTGTTTTATTAAATAAGGCTGTATCATTGTTAAATAATTCTTTGACCGTAAATATTCGTTCATTAATTCCCATACATTTGGTAAGATCAGAGACAGGTCTTTGTCCTATTTTATCAGATAATTCTTTAACATCAATTTCATTAAATATTTCTTCTAATTCAGCTGATATTGAAGGTTCAGCTACTAAGGTAGGTATTTCTACATCGTCAGTTTTATAGGAATCAATAGATGTTAGATTCTGAGCAGGTATTGGTCTTGTTTTTACTGCTACAGCTTCGGGAATTTCCGCTTCAACTAACTCTTTTTTAACAACTTCTGACATTTCAACTTTAGGTGCTTTTATAACAAGATCTTCTATTTTCCCATTTTGATATTTCACTGATTTTTGCTCTACAGATAAATCTTCTTCATTATCAGATTTCAGTACTTTTTCGTACAGGTCTCTCAAATAGCTCAGCAACAAATCTCTTTCGATTGCACTAACTGTTCCTTCTTCGTTAATGTTTCCCATCAACTGATTAATTTTTTTCAGTTGTTTTTCTACTTTTTTAATGTTCATATTTTTAATATTTATCGTCATTCATCATTAACCAAAGTTTATCTTTTAATTCCATCAAGCCCAATTGAGCAACAGATGAAAAGAACATAAATGGAATATCAATTTCAATAGACTCCTCAATTAATTCTTGCATTTCAGCATCTAACATATCTGACTTAGAAATTGCCAACAATCTTGGCTTATGCATCAATTCTTCGTTATACAACGCCAATTCATTTAATAAAACATTGTATTCTTTAATAATATCTGGACTATCAGCAGGCACTAAAAACAGTAAAACTGCATTACGTTCGATATGTCTTAAAAAACGAATACCTAAGCCTTTACCTTGACTTGCATTTTCAATTATACCTGGAATATCTGCCATAACAAAGGATCTATTGTCCCTATAATTCACAATTCCAAGATTAGGAGTTAGTGTAGTAAATGCATAGCTACCAATTTTAGGTTTTGCAGCTGTTATGACAGAAAGTAAGGTAGATTTTCCAGCGTTAGGTAATCCAACCAGACCAACATCTGCAAGCACTTTCATTTCCAATATCATCCACTCTTCCAGTCCATCTTCCCCTGGTTGTGCGTACTGTGGTGCTTGATTTGTTGAAGATTTAAAAT
>JAZGFO010000256.1:0-14205 GCA_036479655.1 Saprospiraceae bacterium | reverse complement strand
AAGTTGAGACCCCATTTTTAAATGGGGTCTCTCGGTTATAAAATTTACGTCTATCTACACGTACTTCTACAATGTTGAGATAATGGGAAAAATCCAGATGGACAAGAATGACCAATATCCTCCGTACAAATTCCATCTTGTGTTGAAGTTTCACCAGATGTCACTATCGATTGAGTTAAAGTGTTCCAACAATATGCCGTTGTAACTTCACAACATACTTCTCCACATAAACTACTTATATAAACTATTTTTGGAATACCCTTGTCAAAAATAAATTTTGCACAAGTCTTATAACATGTTGCGACATGAAATTTTGATGATAGAAGAACACCACCAGTATTACAATTAACAAAAACTCCAAATTGGATTGTAAAAGCCTCCATTACCATTCGTTGAACTTCTTCTCTTGCCGCAAAATTAAAACTATAAATAGCTTGTTCCAAAGGCCCATATTGACCTGCTTGGAACATTGCAAACCAAGCTTGATTTAGAGAATCACAACCTGAACCTAATGGTCCAGCTGAAAACTGGTCAAAATGTATATTGACTATATTAGTTGCCCCAGCACTTGATTGACACCACCATTGCTCCCAATTAACTATTGCCATACAGTTTCCATAACCAGGGACAAGAATAGTATCTGTTTTTGCTCCTTGAAAAAAACAACCTTCTGAATCGAAACATTTTTCAATTCCTCGAGATTCAGATTCTGGAAGTCTTTGGTCGGAATAATTTGACATTATTTCCTGAGCTAATTCAAAATAGTCTGGTTCAGTATTTTCTGTCGTTACTTCTTGAAGACAAGAATGAAGGAACAGCGATATACCGATAATCATTGTAATTGATAAAAGAATTTTTAAATTTTTCATTTCTATAAAATTTTAGGTTAAAAAAAATATGACTATTCTCTTTTTTTTAATTTAAAAAGAATCACACGAATTCTTATACAAAGAGATTATGTTTTATTATTGGTTATTTATAATTTTAGTTGATCTAATTGATGCTAACGGTGCTGTGATAAGTGGAGGTCAGGCTTTGGCCTGACTTCCATCTTCATCACTTGTTATGTCCTTTTTCCTCCTACCACATATATCCGATTATGAAATTAAATTGTAAAGTGTTATTCCACTCCCAATTTTGATCGATTCTTGGATCTTTAATAATATCATTGAAGATAATTTTATCTATTTTTTCAAAGTTGATCAATCGAGCATTAATTCCGATTAGCCATTTATCAAGCTGATAAAGTAATCCTAGGTTTAGATTGAAATTGTCAATTTCAAAAGTGCTTTCAGAGTAGGGAAACACATCAGAATTATTTTCTGTATGATCAATACTTTTAAATAACAATATGTTTGATGACATTGTACCTGAAACCTGCAAGTTTTTTGCAAACTCATAAAAAACAGATAAACTAATAGGTAAATCAACTTTTTTGTATTTATTTAAATTTCTAAGAATTCTAAAGGAATCTTTTTTAAAATAAGAATGGTCGAAAGGCCTTAGAAATGTAGCGTTTTCATAACTTAAACCAAGTCCAATGAAACTACTGAGTCTTGAATTTTGCAAGAACTTTCTATTCAAATTAAATTCAGAATGATAGGTTCCCCAAAATTCTGGTTGCATTTCTAGTAGTGACTCTTTCTCTGAATAATTGAACAGTCTCTTATCGTGAGCTTCAATTCCTAAACTCATGTTTACAAGCCAGTTATCAAGACTATCAGTTTGACTGTAAACAGAAAATGCAACAATCATTAACACGATTGTAAAAATGGATTTTCTCATATCTTAATTATTTTCTTGTAATATATTTCTCCGACAATGTCAACTTTTAGGATGTAAAGACCTGAAAGCATTTGTGTCATGTCGATTTTAGAAGTGTTATTATCAAATGAGTTGAATTGCATTATACTTCCATCAGGAGAAAGGACACTCACTTTCATATTTGAATCTATATCACAATTGTCGCAACTCACGTTGATATAGTCATTGCTCGGGTTAGGAAAGACATTAATTTCGATTTTTTCTGAATTTTCATCATCAGAAATGCTTCGAGGATTAATTGGACCATCTTCTGTTCCATTACATTTTTTAATATATATGTTTCTACATACTTGCTTAGTGCCACATTCGTTTTTCGCAGTTGCACATACTCGCATCCAACCAACACAATTGATAGCTTCAATTACGACCGCATTTATTCCTGGTGCTGTTGATGAAATTTGGCCACAACCAGAAACTTGCCAATTAATGATTTGCAAATCTTGATCGTTTGGAATTGGCCTAGCAAACACGGTAACTACGTCTCCAAGGCATGGTTGTGAGGGTCCATTATAAAATAAATCAAAATTAGGCTCTCCAATCCAAAAATCCTTTTCTAATTCAATTGGATCACATCCGTTAGATGTGAGTGTGAATGTGATTGTCGCATTCCCTTTTACATTCGGTTTAGCCCATAAGTTTGCAGAATTGCCACTACCACTTGATGGTGATGCTAATAAATATGATGGACTTACTTCCCATTGCACATTCTTGATACATGGCATGTTGTTGATCAAGGTAAAAGTTCTGGGCTGAGTGCAAAGTGCATCCGGACCTGTGATATACGGATGATCCATGCAATCCATAGTATTGGGATTTGTTGATGCACCAAGCCAATTTCTTAATCTTGTCGCATTTGTTCCATTTCCTTCCCATGAAATATCAAATCGACCATCATCATTGTCACTATTTGTAGTTGTGCAGAGAATTCTATGAGGAGAGCCTCCACTTTGTTGACCTATTATTCTTTGATCTGAATTATATTTAGGGCATCCAGATGACCCACCTTCCAAAGTACCAAAGTCACCATTCATGCCTGGTGTCAAATTGAAATTATAGAAGTTACCTGTTGGTGTGCTTGTACCGTTGTCAAAAGTTATTTTCTTTACATCTCCACTCGGGTGATGTATGAATGTTGTATTGGAAGGAGTTTGATTTGTTCTATCCCATCCTGCAAATGACATTCCACTTGAAGGATCATCTAACAACTCTACCAACCCAAAATCGGTCCCTCCCCAATTCGCTCTAATCTGACTGCCAAAATAAGTAATCCATTGAGAAGGTGGTGTCTCGCCATTTGGGTTACATTGCGGACTTTGATAATTAAATCTATACAAATAATCATCGACAGGTAAACCTGCAACACAATGATCAGCTGTTAATATGAATGGTGTGAGGTCACAACAATCATTATTTATTAGAGAACCCGTACATGAACCAATAGAGCTGTGGATTATTTTGCATACTGATTCAGATTGACACTCCCAACCATTGCCCTCTTCACAAGCTACATTTACATTACAATCTTCTGACCCTTCAAAATCATCATCAAATACTCGAAAAAGAATAATTCCGTGGTCAAACGTATTAATGGATAGAGCAAGGTCATTTTCTAAACCATCACTTGGGAAGAATATGATTAGCTTAACGTGATCACCATTGATATAATCTGATCTATACGTTCCATTTCTAAAATCGTTTTGTTTAATTGGACCGACAATAAATCTTGTTTCCTCATTATAAAGAAACATTATTGCATGATCAGGTAAATGCGTTTCATCAAATCTTATACTTATAGATTTGGCACTTTCGCTATACAAGGCCATACTCCAGAGGGAATAATTGCCGTTTTGGGTAAGTAGTCCATCTTCAGTTGAAAAAGCTACCTCTTGTTTGATGCCGATCCTTGGCATTTCTCGACCAGTTCGGCTATCTTCTTCAAGTATTGCCTCCACATCAACTAATGGTGTTCTGACAATTGGAATTTTATCATTAGGATTATACCATGGGATGTATTTTTCGAATTGGTCATCAGGAGACAATACCCTCGTAATTACCTGTCCCACAGATTGTGAAGTTGTTAAAAATGAAATTAATCCAACTAGGATTAACTGTCTGGAAATTTGAATTAATGTTTTCATAATATTACCGTTTTATGATTAAAATAAATTGTTTCAATCTTGCCCTAATTGGACATAACTTACTTATATACGTAACAAATATATAATTTCATTCCGCATTTTCGTCATTTTTGAGTTTTATTTTACCCGTTTTTACCATTATATCCAATAAATATTGAATTTCCATTTTAATATCCAAATATAAGACCACCAAATAAAAATCAACTTATTCACTTAAACATCAATAGGTTAAGTATACAAAATAACATCATTTAAATATATATTTACGACTATAAACGAATATACTCATTTAAATAACGACTAAGCCCTTCCTAGTCCCTCATATTTGCATTATCAAATTTAACAATCGCCAACTGGCTTTTGATTTTTATTTAATCCATCCTTTATAACAAGGGATATAAAAACTCTATATTATGAATACTTTAAAAAATTCAGTTCAACTAATCGGTAACTTAGGTAAAGATATTGAACTAAAAGAAATCACCAATGGTACAAAAGTAGCCCACCTTACAATTGCTACTAATGACTATTACAAAAATGCTAAAGGGGAAACCATTCAAGATACCCAATGGCACAATCTTGTAGCATGGGGAAAACAAGCAGAAAACATGTCAAAGTCATTAACCAAAGGAAGTGAATTGGCTATCAAAGGAAAACTTATGCATAGATCGTACGAAGACAAAGAAGGTGTAAAAAGATACACCACTGAAATAAAAGTGAATGAATGGATAAAGATTTCAAGAGTAGAAAAAGAACCTACTCCATTTTAGGATTCTATATTTCGAGAGCCGATAATAAGTTTATTTACTATATCGGCTCTTGGAATAATCTTATTTGAAATAAAAAAGACACTATATCACTTAGTGATTATTGTTATATATTTTTGGTGTCCTACAAAAAAAAGTAATATGATTAACCCAATAATTAGAGAAGACTTGCTCTACTATCTGTGGAAGACCAAGAGGTTTGATAATAATAATTTGGTCACAACATCAGGGCAAACTGTTAGAATTATAGATTTTGGTCATCAGAATTATGATGCAGGACCAGATTTTTCAAATGCAAGAATTGTAATTGATGATATCGAATGGGTAGGTAATGCTGAGATGCATGTTTATAGTAGTGACTGGGAAAGACATGGTCACGATTTAGATATAGCCTATGACAATGTAATATTGCATATTGTATTCGAAGATGACAAAGAAGTGCGGACAACTACAGAGCAACTAATTCCTTGTATAGAACTCAAGAATCTAATAAATCCAACTATTAAATCCAACTACGCAAAATTGATAAACAATCATAGTTGGATTCCATGTGAAAAATCACTAAATACAGTTCCTCTTCATACTACAAGTTTTTGGTTACAAAGGCTAATTGCAGAAAGATTGGAAAGCAAGTCAGAATATCTTAAGACAATACTTGAGCAGACTAATAATAATTGGGAAGAGACAACATACATTTTCTTGGCTCGCTATATGGGTGCAAGGGTCAATGTTGAACCTTTTGAAATTTTAGCCAAAAATTTACCCTTGTCCACCATTATAAAAAACAAAGATAATATGATTAAGATTGAAGCTTTGCTATTTGGTCAAGCAGGAATGTTAAATGCAAATTATCTTGATGATTACTTCGTCCAATTAAAAAATGAATACCAATTTTTAAGCAAAAAATATTCCCTCAAAAATATTCCATCGGTTTCATGGAAATTTGCAAGAATGAGACCTGCAGGTTTTCCCACAATACGTATCGCTCAGTTTGCAGCCATAATGTATAATACCAGTCATCTTTTTTCTGCTATATTAAATTCTGAATCTATTGATGAGATAATAAATATTATCAAAGTAACACCAAATGAATATTGGAATGATCATTATCGATTTGGTAAAGTCTCAATCCAAAGAGAAAAAACAATTGGAGATAGTTTTATTAAGTCTATTATTATCAATGTAATTTGCCCTATTCTATTTCTCTATGGAAAATCTATTGGTCAGGATAAATATTGCGAAAGAGCAATAGCTTATTTAGAAAATTTAAAATCAGAAAAAAACGCTATTGTTTCAAAATATAAAACTCTTGGAATATCATGTAAATCAGCAGCAGATTCACAAGCCCTACTCCAGCTTAAAAAACAATACTGTGACAAGAAAAAATGTCTCTCTTGTCGTATCGGAAATAAGATTATATCAAAATAAAAAGTTGTTGTAGCTTATTATAATCATGGCTTGTTATTATACATTTTCTCGTATATATATTTACTATTCTGTACTATTTTTCTTTTTTTGTCACTATTTATTGTAGTAATCGCTCACGATGATTTAATATTACATCAAGCCATTTGAACAATAAATTTTATTGTTTCTATTTATGAGTGATTCAGTCCATTCTCCCAACTATCCTTCAAGTAAATTGTCCAGCTGGCTCCCTATTACAAGATGTTATTTAATTTGACTTTTTGATTTTTTTCCTATTATTATCTTCTCAATCAAATTATAACCATTGGTATTATTTTCGATTTCCTTATATTCATTTAATTTAGTATTAAAACCTACACTATTCAATCTACCAATTAGTCCATCAACAGAATATACACGCAAATGATCCACTTGTCCAAAATGTATTAATCTTTCTTCTTCAGTTTTTATTGCATCATTTTCGTATATTTTACCTGATTTAAACGGTGTTTGTATAATACACTTTCCTTTTGGTTTAAGTATTCTTAAAAGCTCTTTCATAGCCTTTATATCATTTTCAATGTGCTCAAGTATATGATAGCAGATTATCAAATCGTACTCATCATTTGGTTCGTCAATTGATTCTATATCTAATCTTTTACTTGCATTAAATTCTCCAGAATAATCAGTTGTGATATAATCAGCATTAAAATTTAGCTCCAACTTTTTCTTGATACAATTAGAAGGGGAAAAGTGCAAGATTTTTTTTCCTTCGATTTCATTTTCTATTATATTCCATAATCTTCTTGTTCTTGACAAACTTCCGCATTTGGGACAAAGCTTGTCTTTATTTTCCAAAACAATAAAATTGGACATGTTAAAATCGCAAATACTACAATAGTATTTATTCCCTCTGTATAGTATTGAGATAAGACTTCGTATTAGCTGTTCATTCTTTTTAATTAATTTTCGAGGAAATAATCTTTTAATTTTTTCGTACATAATTAAAATTTGACGCTAATACTCAACAAAATAACATTCTAAGAAATAGTCAAATATATCAAAAAACACGTCTTGACAAGGCAATTTTATAGCTAAAAAAAATGCTATCTAATTACTGCTTAAATATTAAAACTGCTATTCATCAATAATAAAATTGATAAACTTTACCAAGAATTCTGTTAAATACCAACCTACCTATATAATTAATCTTTTCCTACACGCTTACTTTCATTATCAAGTCCAGTTTTGCGTTTTCTTGATTTTACATTAGAATTACCAAAATTATAACTCATACTTAAACTTACTCTTCGACTATCCCATGATCCCATACCTTCTCCTACTAAACCATTAAACTCTGAAACGCCTTCCCAACCAGATTGAAAGAAAATATCATTTGCACTTAATTTGACATTCATCATATCATTAAAGAATTTTTTCTGTAATCCAAGATTAAGACTCCACGTAGGATCATACTTAAATACACCTCCCCAGACACCTGGACCAGAATAATATCCTGATATTTCACCAGTAAATCCTTTAGGTAGTGTAAAAGTACTTTGTTGGAACAATGTATAAGTAAGTGCCTGTACATCTACAATAGCTCCATCCCCATAGTCGGCTTGATTATTAAGATATCCAGCAGAAAAATTTGCAAAAACATTCCACCAATCAGTAACTCCAAAAGGTGCAGATACATTAAATCCATAAATAGTTTGTTCTGCAAGATTTGCCCAAGTAATAAATCCTGCTCGTGGATCATCTTCATCAGGTGCGATAAGCCTTGTTATTTGGTCAGTCGTTTTACTATAACTTACTTTGAAGTTGTACTTGTAGTTAAGAGTATAACCCAATTCTATATTATTTACTATTTCGGGATTTAAGAATGCATTGCCTTTTCGAAATGACAATTCACTTTGTTGCACTCTAAAAGGGTTAAGTACATTATAATCTGGTCTATTGATTCTACGACCATAATTAAGGGATAGTACTTTATTACGAGCGAGATTCCAAGTCAAACCTGCCGATGGAAAAAACTTTGTATAATTAAAGAGAACTGGATCTTCTTGCAACTCTTGCAAAAAAGCTTGTAGATCACCAGTAGCATCTGTTGTTTCACTTCTTAGTCCTGTAGTATAACTCCATTTTTTATTGATGCTACCACTATAATTAATATATCCTGCATATACTTTTTCATCATAAAAAAAACGGTTTGACCTGCGATCATCTCTTATTCTGTCATTATCAATAACATCGTAGAATAAAAAAGTATTGTCAGTTGCAACCTTACTCAACTTTGTACCTAATCCTAACTTCCCTCCTAAAAACTTTGTTTCAAAATCCAATTTTGCAGTATATATTTCTATATCAACTGGCGTATCATACTCGGCAATACTTTCAGTCAATAATTGAGTGCGATCATTATTATAGTATTGGTTCGGCTGAATATATTCCGAAGAATTTTTAAATTTTCCATAGTCTAAATCAAAATTGATTGTTTGTTTTTTATTGTCAAACGCATAATTAACATTATAAGTGTTTTGATCTCTATCTTTTATAGCATTGTTTCCAGCGACAAGTACACTATCAATCTGATTTGCCGACGAAGATTTTGATATATTTATTATATTTTCATTGGTGCTTGTTCCTGGATTTGTCTGTCCAGAAATTGCAAAACCAACAGTATGATTTTTAGCAATAAAAAAATCACTACCTAATCTATAATTTATTCCTGATACTTTATTATTAAACTTTTGTGTCTCATCTAATATTAAGTCATTCTGAAAATTAATAAAGGACATATCGTGTATTCTTGTCCCTTTATTGTAGCCAATTGTTCCAAAAGTACTAACTACCTTATTTCTATAATTTCCTGATAAAGATAGATTGCCTCTCAAATGCTTGCCCTGACTAAGAGATCCACTTATAGATCCATTTGCACCATGACTTTTGTCTCTTTTTAGTCTTATGTCTATAATACCTGCATTCCCCTGAGCTTCATATTTAGCACCTGGATTAGTAATGATATCCATTCTATCTATTTGTTCTGCAGGTAGGTTTTCGAGATACGCTGTTAAGTCATCTCCAGATAATGGAAGCTTCTTGCCATCAATATATATCATCACTCCTGATCTACTCAGTACTGATATATTATTGTTATTATCAACTAATACTCCTGGTGCTTTTCTCAAAAGCCCCAATCCGTTATCTCCAGCACTATTGATAGTACCTTCTACATTAAATACCGTTCGATCTGGCTTTACTTCTACCATTGCTCTTCTTGCTTTTACAACAGCAGTTTCCAGCATTACTGATGATACAATCATAGATATTTGACCAAGATCAATATCAGCATCATCAATTTTAAATTCTTTCTTAGTATCATCAAATCCAATATAAGAAGACTCCAAATAGTATGCTCCGTCTTCGATATTTCTAAATTGGAACTTACCATCCATATCAGTTGATTCTACTTTTAACATTACATCAGCAGCACTATTGTACAATACAACATTAGCAAAAGATATCGCTGCACCCTCTCCATCAATTAAGCTGCCACTTATAGTTGACTGCCCAATTAATTGTGATACAAATAGTGAAAATATTAAAGTAATTAAATTAATCTTCATGGTTATATTTTTAAAATGAATAGACCCGAATCTCTTTTACAATTGTCATCAAAATGTAAAATTACTAAAAACCATGTCATCTCTTATTTTTTTTCGATACAATAACTGATTTACAATACAAAATCCGTCATTAGTAGCGACAAACTACAATGCAACAGCTTTCAAAAAAAATATTTATATTTGTTTTAAGATAAAATTACACTTAGTTATACAATAGGAATACTAAAAAAGGCTACCTAAATCAATAGGTAGCCTACTTTAAAATTTTACTTTAAATTCTATTTAGAATTTTACACTGAATACATAGTTGTCACTATTACCCATTGTTTTTACGTTTACTTCCATAACTCTTAATATCCAAGTTTTTCCACTATTTTGAACAACTAACATATCGCCAGTATTAATTACTTCACTTGTATTATCAGAAAAAGCAATACCATTATCAAATAAGCTAGCGATGTCTTCTTTAAACTCAAGACCACCAAAAGTAAAGCTTTCAGAAAGACCATTCATACCAGGTCTTAGGTATTTCACAACAGAACCATTGACGCCAGAAATTGTTTGTATCCAATTTGTAGCTGTAGAATTACCGTTGATACCATTATCTTTAATTTCAGCAGCAGCATCAGAAGATCCAGTACTATTACCAGTATCAAGATCCAATCCACCAGTTCCAGATGGTCCAGCAGAATTCAATAATATTCCAGTCAATAAATCAATAGGTGTAAGTACAACATCAGACTTAGTGATGATAGTATATTGATCAGTAGAATTCAATCCAAATTCATCAGTGATAATAATGTCATAAATAAAAGTTCCTTCTGAATCAGCTGAAGTTATAAAAAGAGTAGCATCTTCAAATCCATTTACATCATCTCCTTCTAAAGGAAATGGATTGTCAGTAATAGTATAATTGCTAAATCCAATTCTTGAAGCATCTAACAATACATCATTTTCTAATACTGAGATATTTGCCAATGTTCCACTTCCACTCGAAGCCGTTAATTTAACAGCAATTTTAGTGTTTTGCTCCGCACCATCAAATATTGTTGGTTCCCCTACAGAAAATACTGGAGGCTCTCCTACTGTAGTTACATCAACAAATATAGATTCAGATTTATTGATTTTATCTACTACTTTGATTTCATATGATGCAGTCGTTGCTGCTGCAGATTGAGCTGTTATTGTTACCATTTTATTAGTAATGCCATCAATGTCAGAATCAAATAATAATACTGCAGCATCACCAGGTTGTGTTCCATCAACTAACAATCTTGATGCAGGTACTTTTACACCATCTTCATATACAGTAAATGCATTAAGCTTATTATCACCAGGTGTAGCAGAAAAATCAATAACAAATTTTGCTTCAGGAGCCATAGTCAATGCTGCATCAGAATGAAGCGTAACACTTGGCCCTAATTCAAAATCAGTTCCTCCTCCTGGATCAGACTCACATCCAACGATAAATATAGAAGCTACAATAAGCAATAACATCGCCGGTAAATTCATAAATTTTT
This sequence comes from Saprospiraceae bacterium, assembly GCA_036479655.1. Lineage (GTDB taxonomy): Bacteria > Bacteroidota > Bacteroidia > Chitinophagales > Saprospiraceae > CAJXUU01. Next base: position 2,920 of record JAZGFO010000256.1, on the reverse strand, counting down.
TCATAATAATTTTTGTTTTAATAAATATTTTAATGTTTCGAAAATATAAAAATTCAAAGAGATCTAATAAGCTCTCTTATCACTTTTTTCATAATAATTAATAAACGAACGATTGACCACTCTTGTTCCCCCAATTGTCGGATAATTTCCTGTAAAATACCAATCTCCAGTATTATTAGGGCATGCGGTGTGTAAATCGTCGATGGTTTGATAGATAACACTTACTTCTGGTTTTAGATTAGGAGGAGTAATTATCTCCGCAATTTTATCTGATACTTCTTCGTAAGTAAATTCTGCATACAATTTTTGTACTTGATTAATCATTTCACTTACTGGTTTAGATTCTTCTTCCTTGCATCTTTCGTATGTCTCTTTGATTAAGTGCAGCTTATTATTATCTTCAAGCAGAGCGACTAAAGCCTTGAATGCTGCAAACTCTTGCATTTTACTCATATCTATCCCATAACAATCAGGGTACCTAATCTGTGGTGCAGAAGAAACGATAACAATCTTTTTTGGTTTGAGTCGTGATAAGATTGAAATAATACTATCCTTTAATGTTGTTCCTCTTACTATAGAATCATCAATTAATACTAATGTATCAACATTATTATTGACAATACCATATGTAACATCATATACGTGTGCCATCATATCATTCCTCACTACTTCATCTGCAATAAATGTCCTCATTTTTGCATCTTTTACTGTAAGTTTCTCGATTCTTGGAGTGATTTTAAGTATTTCATCAATATCTTTATCACTTGCATCCGATCCTAAATTGCGAATTTTTTCTTTTTTAATTTTATTAGAATACAATTCCAATCCTTTGACCATTCCAAAAAATGAAACTTCAGCAGTATTTGGAATAAAAGAAAATATAGTGTCCGCAAAGTCTCCATCTACTTCTTTCATTATTTTATCAACAAGTAGCTCTCCCAGTTTTTTTCTTTCTAAATATATATCTCTATCAGTACCTCTCGAAAAATAAATTCGCTCAAAAGAACAAGCTGTTCTTTCTAATTGTTTTTTGCAAGGCACTTCTCTTACAGTACCATTCTTCTTAATAATCAATGCATGACCACGTTGCAGTTCTTTTACATCCTTTATATCAACATCTATACATGTCTGAATAGCAGGACGTTCTGACGCAACAACGGCTATCTCATCATCATAGTAATAAAATGCTGGCCGAATTCCAGATGGGTCTCTAAGAACAAAAGCATCTCCATGACCAATCAAACCAGCCATAACATACCCTCCATCAAATTTCCTGCTCGCTCTTTGCATCACTCGTAAAACATCTAAATTTTCAGCAATTAATTGATTTATTTCTTGATTGGAGTAACCCTCAGGTTTAAACCAATTAAAGAGTCTTTGAACTTCATCGTCCAAAAAGTGTCCAATCTTTTCTAAAACAGTTACTGTATCTGATTTTTCTTTCGGGTATTGACCAAAATCTACAAGTTCTTGAAATAATTCATCAACATTTGTTAGATTAAAGTTTCCTGCTAACACCAAATTTCTGCTTATATAATTACTTTGTCGTAAAAATGGGTGGACAGTCTCTATTGTATTAGATCCATGTGTACCATATCTCAAATGACCCAATAATAATTCTCCTGTATATGGCTTATTAATTTTTAGCCATTCAGGGTCGTTTCTTTGATCATCTGTCAAGTCATTGAAATGTGCAAACACACCATCAAAAAGGTGCTTTATGTATTGTGGATTATTACTTCTACGTCGACTAATATACCTACTACCTGGAGGCATATCCATTTTGATAGTAGCAATACCTGCTCCATCTTGTCCTCTATTTCTTTGTTTTTGCAACAATAGTTGCATTTTATTAAGACCATAGAGTGCCGTACCATACTTCTTATGATAATAATCTAATGGCTTGAGTAGCCTTATCAGCGCTAAGCCGCATTCGTGTTGGATCTGATCACTCATTACAGTACTTCGATTTAATGAGCACGCAAAGATAACCTATTTTTAAGGTTATCCGAATTTTTAAAATACGAAATCGTTATTTTTCACCAAAGTGAAAAAATAATGCAAACTTGTCTATACGCCTAACCAATTGTCAAACTCTTCACCACGATTGGGGAGTCTAACGATACGTTTCGATTTGCTAAATGATGATTTGAAGAATTTCTTCAAAAAGTTAATAATTGTGTTCATGTCGGGTATTTATAATTAAAACTAAAATATATACGATTCTAAATATAAAACGCTGCCAAAGAGCCCGTTTTATTTACTCACAATAACGCTACTACAAAGCCACTTACATAGAAGTAACGAAAACATGCATACCACCCCTATTTAATATAGGAATATAATGCAAAATTAGACTGATATCGGAATTGTAAAAATGAAAACAATTATTTGGTTGTCATTTATCGTGCTGCAAATATAGAGACTTTTTTTCATTTTTGCAAAAATTATTAATAACAATTATAAATACAATTGATTAGCGTCCCGACAAAGGTAGATACTCCAGGTAGCACCTTGAAATTGGCTATTTATTATGTGTTTATTCTAATACCTTTTTTTAATGAAATATATTGATTTTTATTATGATTTCCACTCGTCGTTCGGGCGTTCATCTTTTTATCTTGATACAAAAAAACATGTATGAATGCACTCCGAAAGAGGAGATATGTCCTGAGGACATCTAATGAAAGAATCGCAAATCGAGCGTTGTTGGCAAAAATTCAAGGCTTGTATAATTTCTTAACGTATATTTTTAATCAAATTGAGAAACATATTGAAACTCGCATTTAGGCTTTTTTATATTTCCTTTAGCCTCATTCAGTCCTGTCTGGAAAGACAACATTTAAGAAACGTCCAATAAAGTCCGTCAGACAAGAAAAAAACACCTATACTTATAAATAAAAAAAATAAACCTCATCTG
>JAZGFO010000255.1:0-26823 GCA_036479655.1 Saprospiraceae bacterium | reverse complement strand
TTTTTGGCTGTACTTTTATTTTTCATTGAAACATACTCCTTCATTGATAAAACTTGGAGATTGAAATTGGCAATTATCGAAGATCTTTTTTGATAGTGCATACAGAAATGCGCTTTTCATGAAAATGGTATGACATTGAGCTATTACCAATCTCCTCGAACGCGTAATACACGCTCGATAATATCTCTAACACATCCTTCTCCACCATTTTTAGGAGAGACAAACTCTGCTTTCTTAATTACTTCAGTACATCCATCATGAGGAGCGCATGAAAGTTTTACAAGATCAAAAACAACTAAATCTGCTCTGTCGTCACCCATATATAAGCTAGTAATTGGATTTATTCCAAAATCATTGACTAATATACTAAAAGCAATTTTCTTATCTTCAACTTGGTCTAACACAGGATGTGCACCTAATGTTTCTAATCTAATTTTTACACCTTTCGAGTTACCTTTAGTAATTATACAGATTTTGTAACCTTTTTCAAGTGCGAATTTCATAGCTGCACCATCTCTAACGTTCATTTGACGGAGCAATTCTCCGGATTCTGTTATATGCATTAAGCTATTGGTTAGTACACCATCAACATCAAAAATAAATGTGTCAATTTGTTCAAGTTTATTATAATCCATATATAAGCTTTATTGTGTTTGCACAAATAAGATAGAAGACAGCAAATTCCAAACTGTTAATTATAAGTTTTTACTATATATTCTGTAAGTCTTATACCTTTCACCATTTAAGTTTTCTGCAGCACTAACCATTTGCTCATTATTTTCTAATATCCAAGACGCTTCTCCAAGTAGCAAATTATTAGCTTTTGCCGCTTTGATGAAATTAGCAAAAAATACAGCTGCAACACCTAATTTTCTATATTCTTCAACGACTCCAAGAAGGATAATACGAATTTTAGTAACCTTCGATTTTTTAGTTAATAACTTAATGATGTTAAAAGGAAAGAGCTTTCCTTTTTTAAAACCAATAGTTATTTCATTGATGTCGGGAATGGCGACTGCAAAACCTATTAAATTACCTTCATGTTCTGCCATATAAACATATCTTAAATCTAAAAGCATATTTAGACCATCTGCTAAATGTTCAAACTCCTCATCTGTAGGTGGCACAAATCCCCAGTTCTTTTCCCAAGCTTTACGATAGACATTTTTAATGCTTTTAATATCTTCTTTTTTAGTCTTCTTGGAAACTGTTCTGATAGATATCCCTTTTCGATTCAACCGTTCTTCTAACATTCCAGCCAATCTTAATGATTTTTGATTGACGGTATCTGTAGCCATTAAATAAGCATAAAGATCCATTTCTTTGTCAAAACCATAACGAGTTACAAAGTCATGGTAGTAAGGTTTATTGTAAGTCATCATCACAGTAGGGGGGGAATCATAACCATCTATCAAAATCCCTGCAGTATCATTTGTTGTAAAATTTGTTGGACCAAGTATTCTATCAACATTCTTCTTTTTTGCCCATTCTGTTGCAGTGTTTAATAACTCCCTAGCAACATTATAATCATCTATTACGTCAAAAAATCCGAAAAAACCTATATTGCATTCATGATATTTATTGTAGTTGTTATCAAGAATTGCAGCAATTCTACCAATAATTTTTCCATTTTCATCCTTTGCAAGAAAGAGATCTGCTTCTGAATGTTTAAAAAATGGATTCTTCTTTTTACTTAACACTTCAGAAACATTTAAGTATAATTCTGGAACATAATTAGAATCTCCAGCATATAGATCATGAGGAAAATTTATAAATGTCTTAGTATCTTTTTTAGAATCTATTTTTGAGATGATTATTTTCATGCAATACTTTTTGCAGATTCTATAATATCTAACTCTTTAGCTATTTTTGTTATCAATTGAATTGATTTTTCTATTTGTTCTATACTATGAGTCGCCATTAATGAATATCGTATTAATGAGGATGTACTAGCTACAGCAGGCGAAACTACAGGGTTAACAAATACACCTTCTTCAAGCAATCTTTTTGTTAATTTGAAAGTTTTAAAATCATCTCTTACATAGATAGGTATTATTGGCGTAACAGTATGCCCAATATCAAAACCAGCGGCTCTTAACCCATCCATTGCATAGTGTGTATTATCCCATAGTTTTTTAATTCTTTCTGGTTCTTCTTGCATTAGATCTAATGCAGCTATAACACTTGCAGCATTTGCAGGAGCTATACTAGCAGAAAAAATCAATGACCTTGCATTATGCTTTAAGAAATTTATCGTCACATCATCAGCAGCGATAAATCCACCAATAGATGCCAATGATTTACTAAATGTTCCCATTATTAGATCTACATTATCTGTCACACCAAAATGGTCAGCTGTTCCTCTTCCTAATTCTCCCATTACACCTAATCCATGAGCATCATCTACCATAATATTAGCATTATATTTTTTTGATAACGCTGTTATTTCTGGCAATTTTGCTAAATCTCCTTCCATACTAAAAACACCATCTACGGCAATAATCTTTAAGGCATCTTGTTTAGTTTTTGATAACACTTTTTCAAGTGATTCCATATCATTGTGCTTGTATTTTAACACTTTAGCAAATGAAAGTCTCGAACCATCAATTATACAAGCATGATCCAATTCATCCATGATGATATAATCATGTCTCCCTGGAATAGAAGATAATACTCCCAAATTAACTTGGAATCCTGTACTAAAAACAAGTGCACCTTCTTTTCCAACAAATTTTGCAAGTTTTTCTTCTAATTCTATATGAAGATCTAATGTACCATTGAGAAACCTAGAGCCGGCGCATCCAGAACCATATTTATCAATTGCTGCTTTTGATGCCTCCTTTAAACGAGGGTGATTAGTTAGACCTAAATAACTATTGCTTCCAAACATTAATACACGCTTTCCTCCTATCGTTACGACTGTGTCTTGTTCTGATTCGATAATCCTGAAAAATGGGTAAAGTCCTAATTTTGACACTTTTTGAGGAAGGTCATAAGCTGCCATTTTTTTCTTAAGAATACTCATACTTTAATGCTTATTGGTTTTTTAATTATAATATTGCAAATATCTATATATTATAGGCATTATACAATTTTTACTACAAAATGAATGGTTTTTACTATCAATACACTCATTTTAATATTTATAGTTATACAACAAAGATGCTAAATATTGTATAAAAATCACCAAAATACCACTATTTTATATATATGTTATATATATATATATATAATTGTATATCTAATTATTGTTTAAAAGGATATTCATTTTTATTCCTTTAAGCAAGTTTAATCCACAATAATTTTTTCATAGCATGGTAATTTACTATCAACTTCTTGTCCATATAATTCAATATATTTTACCACTGGAAATGCACCAGATTCATTAGCAAACACATAAACATTTAGTAACTCCGCCCATATATTATTAATTTTTGAAAGGGCTTTATAAATACCAAAATCTTTCTTGGTGATATATATTTTGTATTGTGGGTAAGCAACTATTTGGATTTGAGTAACTTCAATATTTATATCTTGAAATTCATATCCATATGCTAATTTTCGCTGAATGTAATTCAGTTGTTTCTCTTTACCATTATCATTATATTGTTTCCAAAAAACATTTATTGGATCACTATTATTAATTTCTCCAAAACTATTACGATTAATCTGATATACTATTGTATTTGTATTTTGATTTCGTTGTATATAAAACAGCATGTCTTCTATCCCTTTTGGAGTGGGGTAGTACTCAGGTAATCCACTGAAACCATGCTCAGTTATTATGTTATTTTTATCCTTTGGAGGTAAATACATTATAATGTTTTTGCTTTATATTTACTTAAATAAAGATTCTATAAATGCCTTTTTATTAAATACTTGTAGATGTTCCATCCCTTCTCCAACACCTATATATTTAATAGGAATTTTAAATTGGTCAGATATTCCCAAGACAACACCACCTTTTGCCGTGCCATCCAATTTTGTTAAGGCTAAAGCTGTAACTTTAGTAGCTTCAGAAAATTTTCTTGCTTGCTCAATAGCATTTTGACCAGTTGTCGCATCTAACACTAATAGTACTTCATGAGGTGCTCCCGGAAATTTTTTATCAATTGATTTATTGATTTTCGTAAGCTCATTCATTAAGTGCCTTTTTGTATGTAGTCTACCAGCAGTATCAATAATTACAGCATCTAATGACATGTTTTGTGCAAATTGAACCGTCTCGTAAGCAACAGCTGCAGGATCTGTATTCATTCCTTTTGCATAAAAATATGAATCAGCTCTATCTGCCCATATTTTTAACTGGTCAACAGCAGCAGCTCTAAAAGTGTCTGCAGCCCCAAGAACTACTGTTTTTCCTTTCTTTCTATATTGATTAGCTATTTTGCCTATTGTCGTGGTTTTTCCTACACCATTTACACCAACAACCAGCGTCACAAATGGTTTGTTTTCGGTTGGGAAATCAAAGTCTTCTAGGTCTTCAGTATTGTTCTCTGATAATATAAGGGAGATCTCATCTTTAAGAATAGTATTCAATTGAGATGCATTGATATACTTATCTTTAGTTACTCTTTTTTCTAATCGGTCGATTATCTTAATAGTAGTATCTAAACCAACGTCTGATGATATTAATATTTGCTCTAATTCATCTAAAAACTCTTCATCAACTGTTGATTTTCCCGCAACGGCTTTAGTAATTTGAGAAAAGAAATTGGATTTTGTCTTTTCCATTCCCTTATCCAAATCTTCTTCTTTTTCTTTTGTAAAAAACTTTTTAAAAAAACTCATAAGTTGGATGCTATTAAATGATTACAAATTTCTAAGATACTTATAATAACAAACATTCTTGTTACTAATAAGTTTTAATAATACTACATTTCTCTATATTCTGAAAAGATATCACATGAAATTGATTCAAAAAAGGGAATGATGCTAATTGTTTTTATTAATCTGTTAGTTGCAAATTGGCAATAACAAAAATTAATATCTATATAATAAAATTACTATTGACATAAAACACCAAAAGACCTTTCTGTAGGGAAAGGTCTTTTGGTAAGATTAAGTAAGTTATTACTTATTTATTTTCTGCAAAGAATTCTTTCACTTTGTCTTTGTGAATAATTACTTCTTTGTACGTATATTTTCCAGTAGTCTGGTCTTTGATACTCTTGATTACTTTTACAAAATCTCTACCAGATCCTGCATTAGCATTTCTTTGTCCTGTTCTGGAGTTTTTCGATACTTTAGCCATTATTATTTAATTTCTTTGTGAATAGTATACTTCTTTAATATAGCATTGTACTTTTTTAGTTCCAATCTATCAGGAGTATTTTTTCTGTTTTTTTGTGTCATGTACCTTGATGTACCTGGCATACCAGAAGTTTTATGCTCCGTGCATTCTAATATTATCTGATTTCTGTTACCTTTCGATTTCTTAGCCATCTTAATTCTTATTGTAAGTTTTTGTAAATTATTTTAGAAGTTGGTGATTATAATTTCACTCCAGTGTCAAAACCTTTAGCTTCTAATTTTTTTAAGTATGCATAAAGTCCTAATTTGTTAACAGTCCTTAATGCATGAGATGACAATTTAATGGTCACCCATTTATCCAATTCAGGAATATAGAATTTTTTCTTTTGCAAATTCGGAAGAAATCTTCTCTTCGTCTTATGATTTGAATGAGAAACATTATTTCCCGAAATTGGTCTTTTCCCAGTTAATTGACAAATTCTAGACATAATTCTTATCTTTTTTTATTATTAATTTCTTTTTTTCTGATTTCTTGTGACCCCGGAAGGGTTCGAACCTTCAACCTCCTGATCCGTAGTCAGGTACTCTATCCAGTTGAGCTACGGAGCCATTGATTTTTACGAAAACCCTTTATTAGAACTTCACTTTTTAAATCAGAGCGCAAAGATACTATTTTATTTGATTATAAAAAGAAATAATTGTATTTTCTCATTTTTTTTTATTTCTGACTTTATGGAATAAAAATCTTTTTAGTGTTGATACTATTGTCATTATATATAGAGATAAAATATATGCCAGTTGTTAAAAGTGGATATTCGATTGTTATCAACTTTTCTTCGTTACTATTTGGAATAAAACTTTCACGTCTGATCACATTTCCAAATCTATCTGATACCAATATATTGTATTCATTATTATCGGGTGTAGTATAAGCGATATTGAAAATATCATTTCCATATTTTACGTTTCTTATCTGCGCAGTATTGAGACCATTGCAAGTCATTTCCATATTTTTTAATGCACTATATACATTTAGTCTGCCATTGGTTACTACTAATCCTTCCATTCCTGAAACTATATCTACCGATGATAACAAAGCATTTTTCACCAAGTCAGCAACGAGTCGAGGACTTGATATACTAAGATCAGCAATTGCATTGCATTTGATACTATACATTAGTGCTATTGCTCCTGCTACTTGTGGAGTTGATGATGATGTTCCTGTAAAACCGTCTTTGTACCCATTCTGATCAAGAGCGAATAAATCAACCCCTGGTGCTGAAAGATCAATATGTATATTACTGTATGCCGCTCTTTTGTATAGTGTATCGACGGCAGTACTATTGGTAACAGTTATAAGGTATGGACTTATGCAAGTAGTAGGTATGTCACCTTCTATCGCTACATCATAACGTTTGTTGGCTGTAGCTCCTGCTGATAATATCCCTACTTCAGCTAATGCGTCATACATATTGCACCAAGATTGATATTGAGGATCTGTACCCATTCCTCCGTCAATACCAGCAGAATAATTAGTAGCAACTATAAACGCACCTTTTTCTCCATTCGTTTCATTATACAGTTTTCTCATAGTTAATGCATATTGATATCCTACAATAACGTCAGATATATTTGAGATACCCGTAATTGGCAATATTTTTACATTCCAATTTACACCTGTTAGCCCTATGCCATTATCACCTGTAGCACCTATAATTCCAGCAACAGCTATACCGTGACGATCTGTATACGGATGGTTATCATTTTTATCAATACTATTCCAACCTGCATAATCATCGATATAGCCGTTATTATCATTATCTATACCATCATCTTCAATTTCTTGTTTATTATATTTAATTTGATTTTTCAAATCTGGATGATCTAAATCAAAGCCAATATCCATAACTGCAACTACTATTTCATTATTATTTACATCTTGTCCGCCTGTTGTTATACTCCAAGCATCTTCAGCTTTAATAATGTCGAGATAGGTTTGTTTTGAGTAGAAATCATCATTGGGTGATTTTCTTGGATGTACTAATTGATCATATCCCCACGAATCAATAAAAGACAGTTTATTTAGCCATTTTTCAAAAACGATATCTTTAGATTTGTTTCTTTTTAGTTTTACTATACTTAATGTATTACTTAGTAATTTGTAATTGTTTTCTGAGTTATCAAATTTTGCCAATTCTCTATTAAAAACATCTAAATTGTTTTCTTGTATATCTATAATATAAGTATCTGTTAATACTTGTGTATAAGTAGTATTAATTGTAAAAAACAATATTACTAATAAGAAGTATTTTTTCATCTATTGTAATTATTTTATTTGAGAGGATGCTGCAATATAAAATCATAAAATTTTGACTTTATAAATAACAGAATAACAAAACTTGAACGTAAATATATTATAATAAATTTTGTTAAAATGATAAGTGCATTAAAGATTGATATTTTTTTTGTCGAAATACTGTAATATTATAATTCTAAGATAAAAGCTCTATTTTATTAGCTTTTTTTAATAGTGAAACAAAGGTTTTCTCATTTGATTTTTAGTATTGATTGTCGTAACAAATATTTCTACAATATAAATATTAATTATTTTTAGATTTAATTATGATGTATATAGAAATTTAACGAAATTCGTATAATATTACAATTTACTATGTTCTATTTAGTTCAAATTGTGCAAACAAAAAGTATGAAAAAGCAAATATTGTTTTTGGGTATATTTTTACTCATTACTTCGACACTAAAAGCTGAGTCCTCGGCTTTAGATTTTTTACGATCTACAGGGAAAATTTATTCAGTCATTGCAGTTATTTGTGTGATACTGATAGGGATTGCTTTGTTTTTAGTGCGTATAGATAAGAAACTAACTAAACTTGAAAATCAAATAAATAATGAGCAGTAAACAAGCAAATTTTTATGAAAGTGTTCAACGGAATTTTGATAAAGCCGCTGTACATACAGGTCTCCCAAAAGGATTGACCGATCAAATTAAAGTCTGTAATGCCGTCTATCAGATGAAGTTTCCAGTGAGAATTGGAAGTGGATATGAAGTTATAGAAGCATACAGAGTACAACATAGTCATCACCGATCACCTACCAAGGGAGGAATTCGGTTTAGTAGTGCCGTTACACAAGATGAGGTAATGGCTTTAGCTTCATTGATGACTTACAAATGTGCAATTGTAGATGTGCCTTTTGGTGGTGCAAAAGGAGGAGTAAAAATAAGCCCTTCTAAGTACACACCTGCACAATTAGAACGTATCACAAGAAGGTACACTGTCGAATTGATTCGTAAGAATTTTATTGGGCCAAGTATTGACGTGCCTGCACCTGATTACGGAACAGGGTCAAGGGAGATGGCTTGGATATTAGATACGTATCAACAATTTAAAGGCGGTGAAATTGATGCAGTTGGATGTGTAACAGGTAAGCCGGTTAATCAACATGGTATTAGTGGCAGGACAGAGGCTACTGGTAGAGGTGTTTTTTATGGATTGAGAGAGTTTTGTGATCAAAAAGCTGAAATGAAAGCTTTGGGATTAGAGCCAGGGATGGCTGGTAAGACAATGGTTATCCAAGGATTGGGTAATGTTGGTTCTTATGCAGGATTGATCTCTCAAGATGAAGGAGATGTGAAGATTGTTGGTGTTTCTGAAAGAGAAGGTACTATATATTGTAAAGCTGGAATCGATATGAAAAAATTGATTGCTTTTAGAAAAGCAAATGGTACTATTATTGGATTTCCTGGATCAAAAGAAACTAAAAATAGGGGAGACTGGGTAAAATTAGATTGTGATATTTTATTGCCTGCTGCTTTAGAATCTCAGATTACTAAAGTTAATGCAAAATCTGTAAAAGCTAAGATAATTGGTGAAGCAGCAAATGGACCAATCACAGCTGATGGTCAAGATATATTGCAAAAGAATGGTGTGGTAATTCTACCTGATATGTATCTTAACGCAGGTGGTGTAACTGTATCTTATTTTGAATGGTTAAAGAATCTATCACATATGAGATTTGGTAGAATGGAAAAAAGGTTTAACCAAAATAAGAATTTCCATATCATATCTACAATGGAGCAACTCACAGGTAAAACACTGACATCAAGAGAAAAAGCTCAAATAGCTAGAGGTGCCGATGAAGTAGATTTGGTAAGGTCAGGGTTAGAAGAAACAATGGTTAATTCTTTTTATCAGATTCAAGATACATTAAAACGTAAAAAGAAAATTGAAGACTATAGAACAGCTGCTTTTGTAACTGCGCTTAATAAAGTTGCTAATGATTATATGACTTTGGGAGTATTTCCTTAGTGGATTATATTTATTGAAAATAATAAGAGGCTGTCTCCAATCGAGATGGCCTCTTTTTATTGCGATTCACTATATTTGCTTAATGCACTTTTTAATATGCTTTGAAACCTTTTGCGCAATCTAATTGGCTTTATTATTTCAATAGAATTACCAAAACCGAGTATCAGCCGCTCAAACTCATAATTGTGATGTACCGTTACTTCTATCAAAATACTACTATCCGGAAGTAATTCAATTACTTTTTGTGATTTATGAAATGGTTTAGTTATTACATAAGGAGCATTGGATCTATCGATCTTTAGTAGAGTAGGTTTTAATCCTTTCTTGTTTAGGACAGTTACACCGATCGTGTCATTGTAATATGTGTCACCGTCAAAGTCTGATGCAGAATAATCTATAGTTAAGTCATAATCTATTTTTTGAATACGATCTAAAGCTAAAGTAATTATACTTTTTTCATTATTCTTTTTACCAACTAAGAACCATCTGTTGTTATATTCCTTTAATATATAAGGCTGGATTGTCAATGTAGTAGCAGCTCTTGCTTTAAAAGATTGGTAAGTTATTTTGATACATATCTTTTTAAGGATAGATTGATATAATACTTCTAGATAATCAAGTCCACGCAATTGATCATTTTTTTCAAGATGGATAATTGATGATTGATGTGTTTTTTCTGTATATACTTTGTCTTCTAATTTCTGGATGACTCCTCCAAGTTCTGAAAATAGAGAAAAATCTTTAAATTGTTTTAGCATTGCTACTGTCTCGGAAAGGATATTCATATCATTCTCAGAAAGTGGAATATTGGTGATAGAATAATTTTCTACATCATATTTGTAATATTTTTTATCATACACAACTATTGGAGCATTGTAGCCGAGTTTGTCACTTCTCATTAGCTGAATGTCTAATTGGATGGTTCGTTTGCTTACATTGATGTCTCGCCCTTCGTATTCGTATAGTGCGTCAGAACATGAATCAATGATATCATTTAATGTCCATTTTCTATACTTGTTTTGTAAGCATTTATCAATGGTTTTGTATCGAATAAGTGCATTTTTATTTTGAGCCATAAAACAAAAATAATCATTTTATTCTACTGCGCAAAATCATTGCGTAGTGTATTCTCATCTTTGTATTGTAATTAATAAGTAGGGTATGAAATATGCCATAAAAATATACTAAAATGAAAAAACAAGAGAAAGTTACTGGACAAACATTGATTGATTTAGGATTTATTCCTGATAGTTGGTTTAATGAAGCATTAACCTTTATAAATGAAAATCGACTTTCAGAATCAGAAATGAAAACATATTTAGCCACTTTTAAAAGAGAACCAATGATAGAGTTGCATAAAGATTATGTAGATTTTGCTATCAACATCAAAGCTGAAAATGATGAGGAAGAAGAAAATGTAACTAAAGTCATCAACACGATGAAAGAAGTAATGAGGACACCTACTGTGGTAGGAGGTTCTATTATGCCTGATGCCTGTCCTACTGGTCCTATTGGTACCATTCCGGTAGGTGGTGTTGTAGTGACACAAAATTCTATTCATCCAGGAATGCACAGTGCAGATATCTGTTGTTCTGTAATGCTTTCAGATTTTGGCGATGTAGATCCCAAAGTATTAATGGATGCTGCTCATTCTTCAACACATTTTGGGTTTGGTGGTAGAGATAGAAATGAACAGTACCGATTCCCAAGTGAATTGTTAGAGGCATTTGAGAATAATTACTATTTAAAAAATAAAGACATTATACAATTGGCAAGAAAACAATTAGGTACGCAAGGAGATGGTAATCATTTCTTATTTATCGGTAGATCAAAGAAAACTGGTAATACTATGATGGTCACTCACCATGGGTCAAGAGCTGTGGGAGCAAGATTGTATAAAAAAGGAATGGAGATTGCTGAAAAATTTAGAAAGAAAATTTCTAAGAACACTTTAAAGCAGAATGCTTGGATTCCTTATAATACTGAAGAAGGACAGAGATATTGGGATGCACTACAAGTAATTAGGTCATGGACTAAACACAATCATATGGTTATTCATGATGCAGCGGCAAAGAAGGCTAAAGTGGCGCTAAAAAATAGATTTTGGAACGAACATAACTTTGTATTTAAAGATGGTGATTTGTTTTATCATGCGAAAGGTGCTACACCGCTTAACAGTAAATTTATGCCCGATATTACAGGGCCAAGATTGATTCCATTAAATATGGCAGAACCTATTCTTATTGTAGAAGGGGAATCTACTACAAGCAATTTAGGCTTTGCTCCACATGGTGCAGGTAGAAATGTAAGTAGAACAACGCACAGGAAATCTCATGGAGAAAGACCAATTCAAGAAATTTTTGAGGAAGAAACTAAAGGTTTAGATATTCGTTTTTATTCCAATGAAATTGATATTACAGAATTGCCTTCTGCTTATAAAAACGCCGATAGTGTTAGAAATCAAATGAAGGAATTTGACTTAGGTACTATTGTCGATGAGGTGATACCTTATGGCTCCATAATGGCAGGAAATTGGCAGAAAAAAGCGCCTTGGAAAAATAGAAAAAGAAAAAACCAAGAGCAAAAGTAGTAATGTTCCTGTGCGTGAAATGGTTGCGCACAGGACATCTAACTTTTAAATATAAATTAGCTCTTTAAAAGGTCTTATATAAGTTACTTCAATTTACACCAAATCGATTAAACCTTACTTATATGATTACCTTATTATTACTAAGAGATAGTAGCTCAGTGGTAGAGCAGGAAATTAATGAATAATCAGGAATTTCTGGTCAATATTAATTTACTTCTACATTTTAATGTCCATGTCGTAGGTTCGAATCCTACCTATCTCACATCTAATCGGTCAAAATTGTCTTACTTCAAATTAAATTGGTTACTGCGGTTCGAATCCGTTAAGACAATTAATTACCATTATTTCTGGTCAATATAATCTTACTTCTACAGGTTCAAATCCTGCTCTTAAATGAGATTATAAATTACCAGTATTTTTTAATACAAAACAATTAATCATGATGATTAAAAAATTAAAAATTGCTTTAAGACAAAATGCTATTTTCATTCCAAAAGAATGGATATTGGATAATCCTCAGAATAATATTAATGAAACTACAAGTGTATTTTTAATTGGTAGTATGCAATTAGGGTTTACTTTCACTGAAAAACTTTTGCATGAAATCAATAACATTTCTCCGAGTAATAAAATCATCTTACTTCAGTTTTTAAAAGATGCTGCTGGTGTTAATAAAAACTGGACACCACTTATCAAACAATGGGACAATCCTACAGGGGAAACAGTTATTGACCATATAAAAACTATGGTTGCTAATGTTTTTAAAAGTAGTAAAGGCACTACACTTAGATGTGGTCATATCATTCCTGATAATTCTTTTCCATTAGAGAGATACAACGGTTGCCCATATTGTGGTACACCTTTCGATTTTGAAGCATTGAATTATACTAAATCAGATAAATTAAAAACGCTTGATTTATGGGATGATGATGATATGAAAGATCATTTTGTTAGTCTTTTAAAATCACCTGTTTCATTAGATGCAAGCCAAATTGATAGTCTCAAATTATTATTGCGAGCATATAAATTACCGATGGATAATGAGATCAGAATTAAAGAAACAAAGATGATTGTTATTGATGGTTTAGTAGCTATGGATAGGGCAGATATGGCGGGTCAATTTTTTAACAATCCAAATGATGTTTTAAGATATCTATGGTACACACATACTGGCTTTTTACAGATTATTAGACCAAAAGTTATTGCAAAACGATTGGTTGAGAATGCAAGTAATAGACAAAAAGAGCTTGATGAAAAGTCGGGGATGCGCATCAAAGCAATTTCTGATTTGAAATTAAAGTTTTCAAGAAAAGAATGTAGGATGTATGCTACTTGGTTAAATGAACTGGACGGCGACACCCAAAAATATTGTGAGATCATGCATCCAAAACGTAGTATTTGGGTTCGTGTTATTAGAGCATTGAGATTATCTGAATATGGTAAAAAAACTGGCTATAAAAATTTGTCAAATTTATTAGACGTTTTTTATAATCAAAACTATACAGTATGGCAGGGAAAAGTGGAGCAAAGCAAGTTGAAATCAGATAGTGGTACGACATTCACTTTATTAAAACAACGACCAGGTTTATTTGCTCGATCATTATTTTCTACAATGCTTTGGTTTGGAGCAAGAGAGACACTTCATCATTTTGAATTGATAATGGATAAAGTGCCAGTGAGATTAATATTTACTTTGAATATGTATGCTGATATATACTTTGACAAATCAAGTAGTCGTAATGTAAAACCATTAGGTGGTATAAGTATTAATATCCCTGCCAATAAGATGTTGGGATTGTACTCTGAAGACGACTTACTCGATATGAAAACCACAATAAAGGCTTTGAGTTTGAAGATGATTAAGCGTAGAATGGAACAAGTGCAAAATAGAAATAAAACAATATTCATAGCAGATCAGCTTTTCAATATTCCATTAGCAATTGGTGACAGAAATAATACGATTCAAGATGGTAACAGTACATTAATGGGGGAGCGATTTAGAATAGAGGGGGATACTGTTCGATTGTTTTTGCAATGGGGAGAAGGATTGAAATCTCAGCATCTTGACATGGATTTGAGTTGTTTTGTAACTTATGCAAATAAAACAGCTATCTGCTCCTATTCACAACTTAAAATTGATGGATGCAAACATAGTGGTGATATTCAAGTAATACCTGATAGAGTAGGAACTGCAGAATATATTGATGTCAATATTGACAAATTGAAAAGATTAAATGCTAAGTACGTTATATTTACTTGTAATGCTTATACTAATGGAAGTCTTGAACCAAATTTAGTAGTAGGTTGGATGAATAGTAAACACAAAATGAAAATCAGTAATAAGGGAGTTGCCTATAATCCTTCAGATGTACAACATCAAGTAAGAATAAATAATGGAATTGCTAAAGGCATGGCATTTGGGGTTATTGATGTACAATCACATGAAATCATATGGTTAGAGATGGAGTTTGGTGGACAGGTTGCACGCAATATGGATTTAAAAGCTATAGAATCCTTATTGGCTAAATTGGAAGCAAAGATAAAAATTGGGGAAGTATTAAAGATAAAGGCAAAAGCTCAAGGTTTATCAAGAGTTACTGATGTTACTACTGCTGATGAAGTATATGATATGAAGTGGGCGAAACAAACTGCTGTAGTTAGTGATGTGTTATTAGGAAGTTGACGATGTGTTGCAAATAAAAATAGAAGGTAACATGAATTAAATATTCCACCTTTTTTAATTGGTGTATTATCATATTTGTAAAAAATAAAATAATTTACTATTTTACATATAATTATAAATATTTTATCATAAATATAACTAATAATGGACAACATCTTTAAGGAAGATAGGTTTCATATTCGTCCAAGATTTGAAACAAAGACAAAGATGACTATGGATGAATTGTACCATAGTCTAAAAGCAAGACTTGACATGCCTGATGTTCCATGTTCTGGGAGATTGCGGTTGGGGTATATTGCATTATTTCCCAATACAGAAGACAAGCATTATTGGTCACCTCATTTATCAGTTACGATAGAAGAAGTAGAAGGAGAAGATAGTCGTTTGTTAAGAGGGTTGTATGGTCCTTCTCCCCATGTATGGTCAATGTTTATCTTTTTTTATGCTATTTTAGGTTTGTTGACGATGATAGTTATCATTATTGGATTTGCTAATAGATCTATAGGTGATTCGGGCATTATATTATGGGCAGTTCCATTTTTAATAGTATTAATAGGATCTATATATTTAGTATCGTATTTTGGTCAAAAGAAAGGGCACGACCAATTAGAAATAATCCATGGTTTTTTGGAAAAGAGTATTGGGCATAAAATCAATTAAAATTAATTATTCAAGACATTTGTTTAGAAATTTGGTGAATTTGGTTTTTTCTTTTATTGTCATGTTGGCTATTCTTGCTGATGCGTGATGTTTACCGGCCATAAAAAACCACTTTGAGTTCACCTTATTAGATGGAGGTACAGCAGTAGCAGACCATGTATCTAATGCACCATTGATATAGAGCATGTTATTGCCATTGTTTTTAATCCATTTTGCAACTTTATTGGTCAAATTTCCTTGCCATTTCACTTTCATTTTTTGTGGAACAAATGCAGCATGTGGATGTGGTTGTGAATTTAAATGTTTTAATAATCCTTCAAATTCTTCAGTCTCATATCCGTAATATCCCATCTCTGTTGCAGATTGATAATAATGTGACCCAAAAGCTTTCATATCTTTATCCGAAAAAAAATCTAATCCCACAACTGACAATAAATAATCTACTTGTTCGTCTCTCGTACCTTTATTAGGAATTTTAGCACAATCTTGTCCATATTGCCAAAAAGAAAAGGGCAATTCTAAAACTGCATATTCGTAAGCTTCACCCACTGAAAGATAATTAAAATCTAATGATCGTCCTTTGACGTACCATTTTAATAGTGGTAATATCTCGTCTGATTGTTCTAATAATTTTTTTTGTAATTTATAAATATCGTTTCTACATTCTTCAGTACCAATATGGTCTAAAAAATCATAGATTCTTTTTTCTTCAAACTCATAATTTAATGGCGCTACATATGGTATGCTTACATCTACATCATTGGGATAAAAGTACTTATAAAAAATAGTCGTAGTTCCACCTTTACTGATACCTGTAGAGATCCACTTTCCAAAATTTATTTTTGCAAATAAAGTTTTGATATGATGTAAGTCATTGGTAATTTGTTTGAAGTTGAGGTATTGATAATCCATACTGTCAGGACAACTTTCACCAAAAAATCTATGTTCTACATTTAATTGATTTGATTTAGAAAGTTTAGCAACTTCGGTTATATTATTTCTACCTTTATTATATCCATTAGTTATTATTGCAGTAGGGCTTTCATAACTCATATGGCTATAATAGACTTTTTGGTAAAAATGTCCAGCCTCATGGTTATCATGATCGAGCGGCTGTTTTATTAGTAGTTTGTAGGCAGCTTCATATCCTTCAGGCGTTTTTATTTTGGTAAATATTACGTCTGGTAATTCAAATAGTTTAATCTCTAATTCTGTTTGTGCGTGGGTGGTACTATAAGAAAATAGAATTATAATAATGAGTTTTAAATATTGCATGTTTTGTATGAATTTATTGTATCGTGAAAGTAATAATATTTAATGAATAATAATAAAAGTAATCATTTTGAAAAATTATAATTTAGCAAAATAGGTTTCCCTTTACTTATATTATAAAAAAATTATATATTTGAGTATCAAAACCTCAAATGTAAATGTCTAATCTTCCTGATATTAATATAGTAATCCCTTTATATAACGAAGAAGAGGTGTTTGATAGTTTGGTTATGCGTCTCATTAATGTTATAGAATTTACAAAGTTATCAGTAGAAGTAATACTTATTGATGATGGTAGTCGAGACAAGACTCCCTTACTTATGCGAAGTCTTAGTGAATCCGATGATCGATTTCATTCTGTATTGTTAGCACGTAATTTTGGGCATCAATTGGCATTGTCAGCAGGCTTATCTAAGGTAAATGCGACCAAAGCAATCTTTATTGTTGATGGAGACTTACAAGATCCACCAGAATTATTAGATGAATTTTATCATTATATAGATGCTGGATACGATGTTGTGTATGCCGTCAGAAAAAAACGAAAAGAAAATATTTTTAAGCGTGTTGCATATAAGTCATTTTACAGATTTCTCAAAAAAATATCATACATAGATATGCCATTAGATTCAGGTGATTTTTCATTAGTTAGTAGGAGAGTTATTGACCAAATGAATGCAATGCCAGAAGAAAGCCGCTTTTTGAGAGGGATGAGAAGTTGGATTGGTTATAAGCAGATTGGAGTAGAATATAATCGTGATGAAAGGCAGTCTGGAGAATCAAAATATTCATTCAAAAAACTAATGGAATTAGCATTAAATGGGATTTTTAATTTTAGTGAATATCCTGTTAAGATTATTTTTAAATTAGGCATGTTTACTATGATTTCATCTGCATTATATTTAAGTTATGTGCTATTCAAAAAATTTGCATATGGTACGGTGCCAGATGGATTTACTGCCTTATTGTTTGTTGTGATATTATTTGGAGGAGTACAATTGATGGCGCTTGGTATTATAGGAGAATATGTGCTAAGAATATTTTTTCAAGTTAAAGGACGCCCCTTATTTATTATAAAGGAAATAATCTCAAAAAAAATAGCACAATAAATGGACAAGCAATACTATAAAGATTATTACCATTTAGAACGTCAACATTGGTGGTTTACTGCTCGGATAAAAATTTTGGAAGATCAGATAAAACGATTAGTTTCAAAAAAAAATATAACTGAATTATCAATTCTAAATATCGGCATTGCAACTGGAGCGACAACTCAAATGCTTGAAAAATTTGGAAAGGTTACATCATTAGAATATGATAAAGATTGTTGTGAATTTGTAAGAGAAAAATGTAAAATAGATGTTGTATTTGGATCAATGACAGAATTACCTTTTGCTTCGGAAAGCTATGATATCGTATGTGCATTTGATGTTGTTGAGCATATTGAAGACGATAATACTGCCATTGCAGAATTAAAGAGAGTGATGAAAAATGATGGTGATTATATATTGACTGTTCCAGCATTTATGTTTATGTGGAGTGATCATGATGTGATAAATCATCATTTCAGGCGATACACAAGAGCAAATTTTAAACATTTGCTTCAATCTAACTCCCTGAAGATAAAATATGCAACCTATTTTAATTCATTATTATTTATGCCTATCGCTTTTGTAAGAGTATTGCAAAAACTAATAGTAAAACCGAAAGTAGTGAAAAAGTCTGATTTTGATGGTATGAATTCTACGGGAATAGTAAATAGTCTTTTGAGACAAGTTTTTTTAATAGAAAAACCAATATTAACTTCTCGAATTCCTTTACCATTTGGTATATCAATTCTGATTACAGGAACAAAATAAGTATTAAGAAATGAGTAAAAATAGAAAGACGATTGATGCAAATCTAAATAATCCATCTACAAAGAATCAAGTAGTTGTTAACCATTTTGCGAAATGGTTAAATGGCAAAAGTGTTGCAATTGGTGTTTTTGTTATTGCCATGCTTTCTCATATTGTATTTTCTTTCTTTTCTGATGGGTTTTATCAACATGATGAAATTGGACACCTTAATAGTATGAGATCCTTTTGGTATGATCCTAATGTGATACTCGGAAATTGGCCCAAAACGGGATACAAGTTGATATATATTGTCCCTTCATTACTTGGAAATTTTGCAGTTGTGTTACTTAATTGTTTCTTCGCCGCTTTAGGTGGATATTTAGCCTATTTGTTAGCAAAAAAACTGGGCAGTAATATAGCAATATTGGCAGGTGTGATATTAGCTACACAGCCCTTCTATTTTGAAATAGCATTTAGAAACTATTCAGAAATCATAAGCTCTGTTATTCTTATTGGCGCTATTCTGATGCATTACAAAGGGAGATGGAACATAGCTACTTTTTTACTTGCTTATCTATGTACTATACGTCAAGAGATGTTTCCATTATTAGCAATCTATGGATTGTATTTGATGTATAACAAGCGATGGATGGCTGTATTGTTTGGATCTATACCTGTATTGGCGCTCAATCTATGGGGAGGACTTGTACACAAAGACCCTTTGTATATTCTTTCTACTATTTTGGGTACTTCAAAAACATATAGTAAAGCATATGCTAGACAAGGATTTTGGCATTATTTTTCAACTGCAGAGGTTGTTTTTGGAGTCATTGTACTTTTAGGATTGGTAACTTATTTTATGACTCGTTTAAAAAACAAAAACATACATTGGTTTCTTGTAATTCCAACTGTATATTTTTTTACGATACAAGTATTATTCAATATTATAAGTTGGGATATAGGTCCTGCTACAGGAGGGAACTTAAGATATATGGTTACAATATCTCCTTTAGTCGCAGTGATGTCTGTCTTAGGTTTTGAATCATTAAGAAATACCAAAAATGTGCTTGTTCCTCGTGTTGGTATAGGGCTGATGTGCCTTATAGTATTGATGTATATGACTTATGACAATAATAATATAATGCTGACAGAACAAAGAAATTGGGTGCCTTTTGTTATGAGTGGATTAGTTGCATTGGTATTGTTTTTACCAAAATCTATTCTCAAAAATACTACTTATTCTATAGCACTAGCTTTGGTATCTATTCTTAATTTAAGTTTTGCGGCGAATACTATCAATATGACACCCGAAGAAAAAACTATAGGCAAAGCTGCAAAATGGTATAAACAAGAATTGAACTCAAACGGCCAAGGAAAAATAATATCAAAAGAAGATCATATATATTTTAACCATATCGGATTTACTTATTTTACAGAAAAGACACGATTTGATTTTCCTGGAGATGGCAAAACAGTTACTACAGAAGTATTGGCGGATGCTCCTGTTGGTTCTATTATATTTTGGGATTCACATTATAGTTATAGACCAAAGTTAAGGTCAAATTCTATACAAGAGTCATATTATATGGAACGTCCAAATAATTTTAAAAAAATAAAAGAGTGGAAATCTACTGATAATCAATTTAAAATGATCGCTTTTAAAAAGATTAAAGAAGAGAATAAGATGTTTACTGATGCAACTTCTCTATTTAATAAAAAAGATTACATAGGTGCAGTTTCAGTATTGTCAAAGCTCAGTAATAATACAGATCCTACATTATTTCATTTAAGAGGAAAAGCGGAAGTGAAATTAAAAAAATATGATAAAGCATTGGTAAGTTTTGAACAAGCGATCTTATTAGATTCATCATTCACTAAGTCTTATATAGATCGTGCTGCGCTTTATATGTCAATTGGAAAATTAGATTTAGCAAAAGTCGATATTGAAAAATCACTAAGTTTAAACGCTAATGATGCTGAAGGTAATTACTACAAAGCCCTTTTACAATACAGTACTAAGCAATATAACGATGCTAAGGAATCATTTGTTAAATGTGCAAAGTTAAGCCCTCGAAATCCAGGAGTATATTACTATTTAGCCCTTACACAAATAGCACTAAATGATAAAAAATCAGCGTGTGGTAATTTTAATAATGCTAAAATATTAGGACACCCTGATGCAATTCAGAAAATGGCGAAATATTGTAAATAATAAGAAAAAGAATCTATAAATAATTATTTCACTATAATCCTACCACCTTCACTATTGCTTATAAATTCTGGGGCGTACATACTTTGTAAAGTTGCTATACCTGTACTAAATTCTCCTTTGTGTACCGCACGCATTGGATATTCAAATACAAATGTGCCTTTTGGTAAATTGCTTATAAAAAAATGAGAAGCGAGATCTTTAGTACTTTCGTAATATCCCAATCCACCTGACCATTTGTAACCACTCAAAACATTTTCTGGTTCAAATCCACTGCCACGCATATCTTTAAGATGTACATAAGACATACTTCGATCTACTTTTATCGTTATACGAGCTATTATTCTATCACCAGGGGTTACAGTTACATTTTTATCAATAGCTATTAATTGTGGTCCACGATCTGTCGAGACTTCTTTGTACATTGTTCTATTCATTTTTAAAGGGGTTTCTTTAAAATCTTCAATTTTGTCTAAGTCTTCAAAATATTGATAGTATATAGCTCCCCAATTAATGACATCGCTATTGTTTTTTATATTTACTGTCGCCATATTATCTGTAATATCGTCTTTGATCCACGATTTTTTATAGTATCCAGTACCTGATTCAGTATTGTTGGCATCAATTGTAAGCGGTGTATTTCCCATCATTATTGTTGGTGGTATTGTCTCTTCTATCCATGTGGTTACACCATCTTCTCCTTGGATAAGTAGAGCGTATATTGCAGCAGCAGTACCTTTAGTTGTTTTCCAATGATTGGTTTGTTTGTTTTTTAATAACCAGATTTTCATGTCTTCCACAAATGAATCTTCTTTATCAGTCTCTGTAAAAAATTCAATAAGCATTGCATGTGTCTCTATAGGCAATTCGTGCCAGTTGTAACCATTGTTAATATTCCAATATCTACCCAAATCTTCACTATAAAAAGAACGTTCTGTTAGTGATTTATTAATATCATTAGCTACTTTACTATTACTTCTTTTTAAAGTTAGCCCTATCATGCTTTCTGAGTACAATCCTTTTCCTAACCAGTATTTTTCAGCTTGGTGGTAATAATACTTGTATGCTTCACTATGTTTTGAGTTTGATTTATTATTAAAACTATTAATATAAAGATAGTGAATAGATAAATAATCTAAATGATCATTTGACAATTTGCCACCATACTTTTTTATATTATTTTTTAGTTTAGTATATCGTTTGGTTGTCTGCTCATCTATAAAGTGCATCGCGTTATTTAATACTTGTGACCACTCATAGTCATTGACAGAGATAATCTCCAAATGCTGTAAATGTAAGATGCCTTCTATTAGGTTTTGGGTAATGTAAGTATCAGCTCTTCCTCCTGGAAACCAAGGAAATCCACCATTTGGTAATTGTCGTTTCTTTAGTTGTTGCATATACTGCTTAGTCTCATTTGACATTCTATTAAGATCAAACAAAAGAGCAATTCTCTTTTTTTGTTCTGTTTCTGATTGAGCAGCTCTTACCCATGGAGTTTCTTCCAATATTGCTGATTTCAATTCTTGATTCTTTTCCAAGTTACTCAACAATGCATCTGATCCTAATTTTGACCATTGATCAAATACACTTTTGAATTTTGGATTCGCTGTAGCGATATGGCTTGCCATAGTATTAGCATACAATCTATTGAATATTTGTTCTGTACATTGATGTGGATAATCCATCAAGTAAGGTAATGCTTGTACTGCATACCATACAGGATTACTAGTGTACTCAAGTGTATATCTAAACGGCTTCGCTGACGTAGAATTATCATTTAATACTTTGTCAAATACAATTGTTTTTTGCTCATTTTTTTTGAGTGAAATGATTTTTGAAGTAGTTACTAATTTTTGATTTGTCACTAGTGGCAGTAGGTTTTCTTCCCCATCTGTATGACTACCAGACTTAGCTTTTACCCTGTACTTTATTAGTTTTTTATAATCGTGAGGCACTTTTATTGTCCAATCAATTCGTGCGGATTCACCGGCCTTTACTTCTATAACTTTTACTGTGTTTTCTAAACCAAATAATGATAAAAGAGATTCGTCATTAGATGGATTTATCAGCTCTAATTCTGTGTTTATTTCAAGATCATTTTCGGAAAGATTACTAACCGTTGCAGGAAAAACTAATACATCTCCTTCTCTAAGGAATCTTGGTGCATTAGGTACAATCATTACATCTTTTTGCGTTTTTATTTGGTGTGACGTAAGTCCATATCTTAGTTCTTTGTCATGCGAAAAAGTTAGCATTTTCCATGTTGTTAATGCTTCATTCATGGTAAATTCTAATAGTATATTTCCTTCTTTATCTGTTTTTAAATGTGGAAAGAAAAACACACTTTCATTAAGATTTTTACGGATTGCAAAATCAGGGAGATTAACACTTTCATTAGTTAAAGACGATTTGTCATCTGCTCTTACTTTATTCATGGATTGATTGGTAACTACTTCCGTTGACATTGCTGCATCATCACTTTCCTTTTGCACACCATCCATCACCATTTCATGCTCGCTATTTGTTGGAGGACTTCCATATGTACGTTTTGTTCTTTGTCTGCCACCTGCTCTTGTAGATACCATGTCACCATAATTATTATTATAGATATTCATAGAAATTAAATAAGGCGGAGTATTTCGAATCATTTGTTCATATGATACTCTTGACCACTGATAATTAATGTTGCCTGTTCTTCCTTGTCCAAATCCTATAAATTGACTATTAATACTTCCAAAATTGCTAGGAAATGGATTAAATGTATAATTATTAGGTACAAATTGATCTAAACTCGCATCATACATTGTGGCTAACATTTCGGCAGCGACCTTTTCTCCTTTGTTATCTTTTAGTTTGAGTGACCATTTTTCTTTACTTCCAGGTAATACTTTATCTCTAATTGTTAGCAATTCTACATTCATTTGCTTGTCATCCCAAGGCAATTGAATATTGAATACTTTTCTTTCATGATAATTATGTTTTACAAAATCCACTTGAATAGAAAATCCTCCTTTATCAGCTAATGACGGTTCGTAACATATAGTATGTTGGTTGTCAATATCCACAAATCCTGATTCTATGATATTCTTGCTTCTAATTATATGATAGTAAGCAGTTAATTCTTTGTCAGGAGTTCCTAAGATGAGTTTATATTTTTCACCTATCGTGGCTTTTTTTAGCACATCATGTGTATAGAGCAGATTGTAAGTTGGGTATTGTCCCTTTTTTGTATTGGTAATGGCAACATATTTTTTCAATTCTACATGTTGATTATCGTATTTTTGCTTAGATATTAATTCTATTTTATAACACCCATTTTTAAGATGCTTACTAAAGTCATGTTTTATTCCATTTTCAGTAATCACAATTTCTTTTTCAAAAACCACCTTTCTTTCTGGATAATCAGCCATGGAAGATTTTGGTGTATAGCTAATCCTATCCAATTTTTCTTCCCATATATTCTTATCTACTCTATCACCTAATTCTACATTCCATTTTCTAGGTTTTTTCCATTTGTCTGGTTGTTCCAATTCCGTAATCTTAAGAATTGCTTTTGAAGATGTACCTAAGTCAGCGTTATTCTTTGCAGAAATTTCTATATTTTTTACGGCATCAACATCTTGTATTTCTTTAAGTTTGACATCGTAACTATAAGGTAATGAGCTTAGTTTGATTATTTTGTTTTGTGATTTTGTCTCGCCAGATTGGTCTGTCACACTAATTGATATTTCATAAATAAACGTGGAAGGATATTTAGATTTCAAATTGTTTTTTATCTCAGTTTTAAAATCAAAATCAAAATCACCTGAATTGTTGGTCAGTAGCTCTCCACTAGCTATTTGAGTTGTATTGTTGTTTGATGGGTAATTTCTGTAACTATATCGACCATAGTAATCATATCTTTGATATTGTTGTTTTTCTATAACAGTATAAGTAACTTTGGCATTAGATACTGGACTACCTGACAACGATTTTGCGTGTCCCTCCACTTTTACGAGATCTCCTTGTTTTATCTTTTTCTTATTGTCCTCAATTTCAACTTCAAATTTTGGTCTTTTGTATTCTTCGATGCTTACACTTTTATAAGCACCAGAACAAGAAAGTGTAAATGCCCCAGTCAGTTTTCCATTCGGTATTACAAATGATCCTGAAGCAGAACCAAACTCGTTTGTAATAATTTTGTGCTTGATAATTTCTTGATTATTGGCATCTCTAAATACTATTTCATCTGATTTATTCGAACTAATACTCGGAACACGATTTTTGTCAATTTTCATTGAGAGCACCTTGTAGTGTACAGTCTGTCCGGGTCTGTATATCGCTCTATCTGTAAATATCTCAGAAATTTCCGATTGATTATTATTGTCGTGCCATTCTCTATAATATTGGTGGTTCTCTACATCAAGAAGGTCACCATTGTATTCAACTTCTATAGTATAAGATCTTGAGTTTAGACTGTTTATGGTTACTAATCCGTCTTGATTCGTTTTTAGTGTTTTTAATAGTCTTTTGTCTTGCTTTCTTGTCGTCCTATTGTATTCATTGGAAAATACTTTCACAACTGCGTTTTTGATTGGTTTACCCGTTTTTCTATTTCTAACAGATATTTCTTTACCTTCCTTTTTATCGTATGTTATATATGCTATATCGGAGACATAAAGAGCAGTATACACATAAGCAGCATTTTTTCCTTTATAATCACTATCATTACTACTTATTATTATATACTTACCATGTTGCAGTCCATCAATTACTTCTTCAAAATGATGTTCCGAATATCCATTCTTAAGATTGTTGTGTTCCCATTCTTTAAGTACCGGTAATGATTCTATCTTTTTCCGTTGATCTTTTTCATTATCACTAAAGATATTTGCAAATGTCCCAGTTTCTACTTTTACTAATTTAAAACATGCTTTGTCAATGTTTCTATGACTTACTTTAAGTACAAATGCTTGATTGGTGGGAATAACTTGCTCTGATTCTAAGATCAATTTTTTTTGATTGATAGATGCGATTCGATTGTTGGCTGTAGTTTTTATTGAAGACTCAGGATTATCATTCAGTAATTCATTGTAGATTTTTAATGCTTTTTCATACGCTTTCTTTGAAAAATACTGTTCTCCTATTTTTAGTTTATAGACATGACTTGAAAACCCAGTAAACTTTGTAGTCATTTTTTGCAACGTAGCGAAATAGATTTCATTTTTAGACTTAATATCTCCTTTCTGTAACACAAAATCTAATCTTCGTAGATCATACGCTGCCAATACTTTAAGGTTTGCTTTTTCCTTTTGGGTAGATAATACTTCTTGGTATAATGTGAATGCACGATATAGCATTGATTCTTTGTCAGTCGTACTTGGTTTAATTTTTATAAATTCGTCTAAAGTTCCTAAATATTCTTCGGATCTCATTCTAAATTTGAAAGATGGGCTTATGCCTTGCATATTTGTATTTGAGAAATACTTGAGCGCTCTGTCAGCCAATAATTCATACAATGTAGGACGCATAGAATAGTCTGCATCCTTTTTATTTGCAATCAACTCCTTAAAATTCTTTGTTTTATAGGTCTTTAAGGTGTTAGTTACGGATTGTAAGTATTGCTCAGATATATAGTCTCTATAATTGTTTGGCGACCATGTCCTTATATCATTTTTATCAAAATCAGCCATATTCGTCCTTTGGCTTATGAGATAATACTGAGAAGAATAGTAATTGTTAAACAATTCTGCTGCCAACGAATGTAATATTTCTTTTGTTGGACTCTTTGACCTATCAATTGAAGACTCTAAGTTGCTTACAACAGTTTCTAAGCCCAATTCTTCAGTATTAAGAATCAACTTAGTTTTATAGATAGTTGCTTTTATTTGTTGTTGTGTGTTATCTTCATTAATGGCCTGTGTATATATGTTTTCCACAATATCCAAGGCTGTTTTTGGTAACCCTTTTTGGATAGCCTTTTCTACTTTTTCCCAAGCTTTTTCATAATT
>JAZGFO010000254.1:0-24705 GCA_036479655.1 Saprospiraceae bacterium | reverse complement strand
ATTAAACCAATGATACTCTATACCATCACTTCCTCCATCGAGTATGATTTCTTCTGAATCGCACACTTCCCTATCTCCCCCTAAATCAAAGGTTATTGGACAACAATTGTCAGGCGCAACATAGAGATCTTGAACAAATTTTGCGCAACCGGGAATAGCAGAAAAAGATGCATTCACATCTTTATCAACACCATCAGATGTTTGTCCCAAAAGTGTTATTGTTTGTGGACTAGCAGTAATTGGAAAAGGAATACCGTTTACAATCAAATTACCAGAAGTTGGTCCTTGTTCATATGTTATAATTAATTCTTGGCTATATATATTTGTCAAAGGATCACAAATAGATTGAACACCAGCAACAATGTCTGTTATCCTACATGTAAATTCTACATCAACTTGTTTTTTATTAGAACTTAAAATGACACAATCTGTTGCTTGCAATTCTGGGATCGTTTTACCAACCCAAGTCAAAGGGTCAACATTAGCTGGAGGTTCTGGACCTGCCGACTTGTATGACACATTATATATATCATATAGTCCACCCGATAAAGCAGTAAAATCTGAAGTAGCACTTACTATTTCTACTATACCTAAATCATTGACTGCAATAAAAATTGTAGCGTAATCATTAGAAGTGTTTTCATCAATAATTAAAAAATCACCTGGCCCTGAAATACTTGTTATTTCTGTATCTATTGGCAAGTCTGCAATTGATGTGTTATTAGTATATACTATAATATATTCTTGACAAGCATTAAGTTGTACTGTCACAGACCCCGACAAAGAGAATGAAGTCCCCCCTACCGATTGGGTGTTACTGGTAATAAATGATGGGCAAGGATTAGATTCGTTATAATTTGCTGCATTGTATATCGAAAAAATACCTGTACCTCCATTAGCTCCTACATCAATAAGAAAGGAATATATTCCAGTTTTGTCAACTACGAAAGTTTTTTTCTTAGCAAAATAAGAAAATAGATTGTTGCACCCTACTCCATTCTCTCCAATTATTGCAATATCTAATCTTGTAGTAATGTCATTTATTATAGTTTCAGTATGGCTATTTGTAACCTCGCCTATATACCCAGTCAATTCTAAATCTAAACCAGGATCTCCTTGATCAAATATTTCAAAATCAGTATCACAAACAATATTTGGTGCTGCTTGACAATCAGAGCTTATTGTGAAATCATTATTGGTAATATCAAAAAAGGTATAACAATCAGAATCATCACAAGCAATCATCAATCTTGCCATTTCTGAATTGGGAAAAGAAGGAGATAAAGTTACAGATGCTGTTCCAGAAGCAAAATCAATACCGTCTTGGATCAATATTGGATAACTAAGACCACCATCTATAGAAAGTAATATTTTTGCACTTGTACAAAACTCTTCTGATCCATTGGTACTCCAATTTACTGAAAATTCTTGACCAGCACTTACAGAAGATATATTCTGGATAGTCAATGGCCCATTATTAGATACATTGACTGTCAATTCGTCTGAATCAACCCCTCCGCCAGATGCATTATTGTCTCTTGCTGTCAATTGAAAATGCAATATTCTACTTTTTCGAGATACTACTTGAAAAGGATCACTTGATAGACCCTGAGCTATTGTACTTAGAGTAGGAAAATACCGTTCCGAACTTGAAGAGGGAGCAAAACTTCTAAACAAAGGTGCTACTGAAGAATTACCTGCTGCAATTCCTATCATTCCCTGCGTACTGGTATTATTATCCCCATCTTCATCATATTGTTCCCAAGTATAAGTTATATTTTCATTCTCTTGATCTCCAGCATTACCCCTTAAATAAAATGCAGTAGTTTTTGGAATTCTGATATCATCGTTACATTGATTAGCATTAACTACAGGTGGTGTATTATTAAGCGGCACTATTGTCGAGCAAGTAGCTTGATTATTAACATATGCCACCATCTGTGAGAGACTATGAACATGAAAATAGTTGTCAGTAGCTCCTCCTCCATCAATATTCTGTGCGTCATCACATATTCCTTGATAAGACATTATTGTAGTACCGCTACCTATCTCATATGCAGAAGTCTGGCTAATTGCATCATCACAACTGCTCCCCTCTCCATTAAATGTGTGAGTAGCCCCAAACATATGTCCGATTTCGTGAGCAGATAATGATATCCATCCATTTCCTGATGTATTATATGTACCACTCCACCCTTTAGCTTTTGCGGGACTTCCACTTGATACACTATTTTTGCAAACGGCTGCCAATCTTGCTACACCTCCACTAGACCATCCATCATCAGTATTTACTGAATTATGAAAAACGTGACCTATATCATAATCACTCAAATTGAAATGCATATCTACTGCTACACCTGCTTGATTGGTTCTTATATCTCCTCCCATATTGTCAGGAATAAATATATCTGTTGTAGAATTAGTATATAAAAATGGAGTAAGTAATCTCAACTTAACTGCCAATTCATTTTCATATATTACATTTAGGCTATTTACAGTTGCAGCAATTAATGTTAGAACAGCATTATTATTAGCTCCATTGTTTTCATAAAACTCACCCGTACATACAATAGCCATATCATAAGTTCTTTTGTGTGTACCATTACTAAATTTTATTTTATTTGTTTTAAAATCGTTAAATGCTTTGATCCATGAATCATTTTGTCCTTCTTGTTCAAAGTTAGTGCAAGTAGCTGTACTATGTTGTCTATTAACGCCTTGCTCTATATAAAAATCACCATCCTTAGGATATAATGATACGATACCATTTGGGGTAAGTAATGTAGCCCAAGTACTTTGGGGAGTTATAAGTAACCTACCTTTGATATTAGGATTATCGACAGACGTAATATAGTATGTTTTAATGTTAGGCATCTTAGCTGCAAATTCTGCAGACAACATTTTGTCATGCTTATACGAAAACCCAGAAACTCCAATAGCCTCAAAGGGTAAATTTAATATCCCTCCTTTATTCTTAGTTGCATGTTCATATATAGATTTAGGATTTAACTCCACTTTTAATAATGGATCCTGATCTACTATTCCTACCATTTGTACTTGGGAAAACCCAAAACAAGTAATAAAAAGGAACATAAAAAACATACTGGATTTAGATATCATCTCTTAAATATTTTATTGTAGAATGCCTCTATTCGGAAAATCTATGCAACTAACTAGTTAAAAATATAGATACATTTTACTTATCTATAATTGTAAATCAAATATAAGAATAATTGTGGTATAAAAACAAATAATAAAGAATGGAGACTATAAGTTAAAGGTAAGAATCACAAGTAAAATCACTTTCATAACAAGCTCTAAAATACAATAATAAAGTATTAAGAGTGTTTTTCGAAAATAGAATAAAAAGTCATAGCCCTAACATTGCACAAAAAAAAGCTGTGTATCAAATGAATGATACACAGCTATATAATCTATATTGGTATTTGTTACCCTTCTAATCTAAACTTAACTGGTAACGTATATTGTACTTTTACAGGTCTTCCTCTCTGTTTTCCTGGAGTCCATTTGGCACCCATGCTATTCATAGCTTCAACGACTTTGAGTGCTGCTGCTCCTGTACCTGCACCTGGATCTCTAACTATCTTAGCGCCCTTAACCGAACCATCTTTATCAACTACAAATTGAATGACTGCCATACCTTCAACTCCATTTTCTCTTGCTATTGCTGGATACTTTAGATTTTTGTAGATATACTGAAGCATCTTACCTTTAGCACAATCATCTTTCTCTTTGTTAGATCCCTTATCTTCACATCCAGGAAATCTTGGCATTTGCTCAACCACCTTAAAGATTTCATCCTCAACTGGCGGTGGTGGTGGTGGTGGTGGTGGTGGTGGTGGTGCTTCTTCCTCTTCCACTATTTCAGGAAGATCCTCCACTACATCGTCAGCCTCAACTTCCGTATCTTCAAATACAGGCTCATCTTCTTCGATAATTTCTTCTTCTGGCACCTCTTCGATCACCGGTGGTGGTGGCGGTGGTGGCGGTGGTGGTGGTTCTGCAGTACGTGGTGGTTCTACTTCAATTTCCTCTTCATATTCTAATGCATCATCTGGGATATCAACAATTTTATCATATTGAGTCCAACTAAATGCAAACAAAGTAAAAGCTAAAGCACTAGCCATTCCATAAAGCCAAATAGGTCCTGTTTTATCTAAGACTGACGCCTCAGGATATTTAGTCCTAGCTTTCAAAAAAGAAGATATCGAACCATCGCTATATTTTTCTCTTAAGTTTTTGTCTTTCTGACCATCTATATATCTTTTATAAAAGAAGATAATAGCAGCAGTTAAGAGCAAAATTCCAAGAAACACCAATCCAATGGTGACTCCTTTCAATGATATGTCTCCAAACATAATAGTTATTTTTTTAAAAAATTATTAAAAAAGCTCAATCCTAAAATTGAACCGCTAATATTAGCAATTATATCCATAAATTCAAATTGTCTACCAACAGAAAAGTATTTTTGTGAAATTTCTATTAATATTCCAAAAAAAATCGCTCCAATTAGTACTTCCCTCTTTTTTCTAGATGTATCATTCTTCGTATTAAAACTTAGCGACCACAAAATAACAAAACCTACATATGCACAAAGATGTAAAACCTTGTCAAAATATGGTATCTTTATAAATGAACTCATTGATACAGCTTTTGCGGGCATCATTGATCCAACTGCGATTAATAATGTCCATATTACTGCTAAAACTTTCCAAATCATTCAATTATTCTATTAGATGCACGAATAAATACTTTTGGTGCATCGATCAAAAAAAAAATTATACGGTCATCTCTTTATATTCTTCAGCTGTCAAAAGATCATCTAAATCTGTAATCTCAGAAACCTTTATTTTTACAAGCCAACCTTCACCATATGGGTCAGAATTAACTAATGCTGGATCATTTCCTTCATCTTCATCAATTGCAGGGTTAAATTCTATTACTTCACCACTTATAGGCATAAAAAGATCAGACGTTGTCTTTACAGCTTCAACTGTACCAAAAATTTCATCTTTTTGGACAGTTTCCCCTAAACTATCAACTTCTATGTATACTAATTCGCCCAATTCCCCTTGTGCAAAATCTGTAATACCTACGACAATAACTCCATCTTCTTCTATACGGATCCACTCATGCTCGTTAGTATATTTTAAATTATCTGGTATATTCATTTTTAGTTTATTTTTTTAATCAACCTAAAAAAAGACTTTTGATTGAGTATTTAGGTATTAACTATTTTCTTTTATAAAATCTTTTACCCATTCTGTAGTTACAGACTTAGGTCGCTCTAAAGGAAATCCCATAGCTCTACTCCAAGTTAATGCGGACAATACACCTAAAGCCCTTGACACTCCAAACAAAACAGTATAGAATTCATATTCTTTAAGTCCATAATGTACCAATAATGCTCCAGAGTGTGCATCAACATTAGGCCAAGGGTTTTTAACTTTTCCTAAAGCACCTAAAATATCTGGTACTACGTCAAATAATTTCCAAACAATATTTACATAATCATCATCTTTGATATATTCTTCAGCAAAAACTTTTTGAGCAGTAAATCGTGGGTCTGGTTGCCTCAGTACTGCATGACCATAACCAGGAATTACTTTTCTTGCAGCCAAAGTTTCATTTACATATTGTGCAATTTGATCTTTTGAAGGGTTAGTTGTACCTAACTGCTCTACCATTGCAAAAATCCATTTTATTACTTCCTGATTAGCCAATCCATGAAGAGGTCCAGCAAGAGAATTCATTCCTGACGCCAATGAATAATATGCATCACTTAATGTTGACCCCGTAAGATGTACAGTATGTGCCGAAGCATTTCCTCCTTCATGATCCGCATGAATTGTAAGATATAGTCTCATTAAAGATCTAAAATCTTTGTTATTCATACCTAACATGTGAGCAAAATTTGCTGCCCAATCCAAACTGGTATCTGCCTCTATTTGGTCGCCATTATGATATGTTTTTCGATATATATAAGCAGCTACTCTTGGTAATTTAGCTATTAAATTCATAGCGTCTTCGTAAGTAGCATCCCAATAATCATTTTTTCCCATTCCTTCTGCGTACCGCTTTGAAAACACACTTTCACTTTGCATAGATACTATTGCCATACTAAATTGTGTCATAGGATGAGTATCAGATGACAAAGCGTCCAGTACTGCAAAAGTATGAGCTGGAACTTCTGCTCTTTTCTCCCATTCATCAGTCAGCCAATCCACTTCTTCTTTAGTTGGAAGATCTCCTGTAAGCATCAACCAAAATAGTCCTTCTGGTAATGGTTCCTTATCCCCTTCTGCTTTAGGTAGTTTTTCTCTTAATTCAGGAATATTAAAGCCCCTAAATCTTATTCCTTCTATTGCATCAAGCTGAGATCCATCCCACACCATACTCTTTACACCTCTCATGCCACCAAACATTTGAGTTAGTGTCACCTCACCTACTACTTTGTTTCCGTGCTCTTTCAAAAGTGCTTTTATTTCTGTTTTAAGTGCACTTGACTTTTCTTTGAATTTTGCTTTTAATGGGTCCATTTGTTATTTGCTATATAATTGTAAAAGCACCTCAATTATTTAATTTGAAATGCATTAATGTTAGGATGTTAAAATAAGCCAACAAAATACGTATTTATTTATTTTAACAATAGGTATTTTTGATTTATTTTTCTAATATTATCTATTTTACTAATTTGATTTTAATTTACTGCCCAAATAAATAAATTAAACCTATCGTCTACAGGAATGCAAATTCTTCATATTGTATTATTATTAAATATATAATAATCTAATACTTTATGATTTGCGAATTGAATTGAATACATTTACATTAGGATTACGAAAAATAAAATAATAACAATCATAAAAAAAGCAAAACCATACAAAATACTTGGTGTTGACCCTGGAACAAATTTAATGGGCTATGCTATCCTCAAAGTAGATGGCAAAAAGCTTACACTAGTAGATATGGGGGTACTTAGGTTACAGTCTTATGAAGATCACACAACAAAACTTAAAGAAATATTTCTTCAGCTTCAAGAAATCATTGAAACTTACCTTCCAACTCAAATGAGTGTCGAGGCCCCTTTTTTTGGTAAAAATGTGCAAAGTATGTTAAAACTTGGAAGAGCTCAAGGAGTAGCTATGGCTGCAGCAATGACAATGGGATTAGAAATAACAGAGTATTCACCTAAAAAAATCAAAAAATCTGTGACAGGTAATGGTAATGCTTCAAAAGAGCAGGTAGCTGCAATGCTAGAAAGCATATTGAATATAAAAATCACTAAAGGTTTTTTGGATGCAACAGATGCATTAGGTGCAGCTATGACACACTACAACCAATCTTCTGGACCATTGGCAGGAAAAAAAAACTACAAAGATTGGGGTAGTTTTCTTAAAGATAATCCAGGTCGGGCAAAATAATATTTATAAAAAACTGCTTATCTATCAAAAAATTATTTTATTGTCCACTAATATTACAATTCCCTTTTATAAGTAATGAAGCTCCTTGCCCATTTAGTATTGACTGAGAATCGGTGTCAAAATTCAAATTAATTTCTTCAAGAATTAAGTTCCCATCATTTTTAATTACGCCTATACTTGACTCTGTGTTTTCGATATCAAAACCAATAAGACTTACTATTGCATCAGTTGCAATAACTATTGTGGGGCCATTTGTTTCTCCTAATATTCTAATATTATCACTTCTCTTTGCCACTATGACTATATTATTATCAATAGTAATCACCTCATTCATAGCATTTATTGTATTATTAGCAATGATAGATTCTAAAAATATAGTATCGCCATCTATAGCACAATTGATTGAGGATTGCAGCAAACTATAATTGTTATCGTCTATAGTTAGATCACAAAAATCATCAAGACAAAATTCAACAGCCCATTCGTCTAAAGACCCTCCATCAGCAGCGTAAGAATCCCGCACTTCCATTTTCCAAATCCCTTTTATTTGTTTAGTATTAAAAAAACTAAGGGGGATGTCAGGTTGGTATGTCATCCCATCTACTGGCGGACATGGGTAAGTATTATCATTGGCAGCATCATCAAATTTAATATCAAAATCATTATGGCTGCTACATGGTCCAGACCAAAATTCCAATTCGGAATCATCTGATGCTATCAACTTAAAATTTAGATCATTTATCCAAGTGTGTGTACCATTCAGTTCTGTTATATTCAAATCTGTAACTACTCCTCTATCTCTAATTTTGAAAGAAGAAACAATAGTATCAATTTCTAATAAATCTATTGCTATTGGCAAGTCATTAGCAACATAAGTTATACATGTACTTGTCATAAAAGTCGTCTCAGTTGACCAAGCAGAAGTACCACACATATTGCTGTATCTTACTCTTGCAAAATACATCGTATTAGGACTTAATGATGGAGCAACTACAACAGATGTATTATCTAAGGTTTGTGTAAATATTACATTACCTCCGTTAGACATCGTACTCACTTGTACTTCGTACATTGGATCACCTATTGCCATAGGCCATGAGAGTAGAGGTAATAATGGCACTGAGCCAGATGTGCCATCCTCTACAATAACACTTCCCTGAGGTGTTGTACTATTTAATATTTCAAGCGTAAAATTAGTATTTTTAACTATACTGCCAGACGTTCCAGCGATATCAATTTCATATATTCCATTATTCCCTTGAAGGTTGTTGATTGTAATTTGAGTACTATTGCCAGGAATAATAGGATTTGTACCTATTGATGTTGACACACCTGCGGGCAGACCTGATAGTGCCAAATTAATAGGATTGGTAAAACCCAAGATTGAATTGGTATTTAGTGTAAAGGTTACTGTTCCATTATCACAAACATTAGATGAAGACGGACTGGTAAACATAGAAAAACTTGGTGACCCAGATTCTATTATTATATTAGTTTCATTAATGTTGTAAAATACATTATTCGTACATTTTACCATTATTCTTGCAGAAGTTGACAGCCCTAAAGGAACATCTACTTGTGCATTTCCATTATTTGGAACTGATGTGGCTAAAACTGTAGAAAAAGTATTGCCTCCATCATAAGATAAAAGGACATCCACGTTATCACAATTTATTGGGCTTATATTTGTATTGGCAACATTCCACGCAATCGTAACACTCTCAGTCTCTAACCAAGTAGTAACCGTACTCTGCGAAGTAACAACAAATGGTCCTGCATTAGCAACTGTACTTATTGTCACGTTTGCCTCATCGGTACAACCAGGCAAAAAAGTATGATCTCTTACAGTAACCCTAAAGTCCATTGTACGTCCCACAGAAGGCAATACTTCCCATATGTCCGAACTATTATTAATCACATTATCAATACTTGGAAGATATCGCTTAGCATCTGCTAAAGCTGTCAAAGATCTAAACATAGGTCCTACAGAATTAGTAGAAGCAGGAGGCATTGTCCCTACTTCATGATCCATTTGTTCCCAACTATATGTCAGTGGGTCACCATCGACATCACTGGCTACTGCTTCTAATACAAAAGGAGTAGAATGGGGTATATTTTTATTTGCCAATTGATTAACAACAGGGGCAGCATTATTTAGCCCTATTATTTGATGACAGTTATTAGAGGTTATCTCATTATTAATTTCCTGTATGCTTATGGCATGAAAGTATGCATCACTATTACTCTGTACATTAGGATTACAAATACCTGCATAACCCATAATAGTACTTGCACTTCCTGGTTCCATTGCAGTAGCATTATTTCTATTACAAGAATTATTCTGTGTATGATTTGCTCCACACTGATGTCCCATTTCGTGAGATACGTAATCTATATCAAATGGATTCCCTACAGGATTAGGAATACCTGTCACTCCTCGAGCTTTGCTGCTATTACTACAAATAACTCCAAGGCCTGCTAAACCACTACCACCTGTGCTAAAGATATGTCCCATATCATAATTAGCAGACCCTATAACTGCGTCAGTATTGGTTTGATTTTGATTTATCATAGCACCTGCACTTGTACCATTAAATGGATCTGTAGCAGGATCGTAATAAAAAATAGCATCTACATTACCTATCAAAATAAATCTTACAGTTACATCTTGCTCATACACTTCATTAACTCTATTGACAGTCGTAACAATAGCGTCCAAAACAAGATTAGATTGAGCTGTACTTGTGGCACCATGAAAATTAGAATATTCTCCTGTTGCAGTTACTGCAAATCGATATGACCTAAACAGACAATCGCCAGAAAATCTACTTTCGGATTTTATGGTTGATTTTAGTTTTTTATCAGATTCATATTCACATCCCCAACTTTCATTAGAAGAAAAATCTTTTTTGTAGTATATTATTTTAATATTCTTATCTCCCCTTTGGTAATGGTCTATAAAAGTTTTAGTGTGCACGTCCGTAACTACAGCTCTGAATCCATGCACTGTATAATCGATTCTAATTTTCCGAAATGAATTTGTTGTACTTATTCCATGAAAAGTTTTAGTGTTTTTGAATTTCATTGCTAACTGTGGCTCCATCATTGAATATTCGACAATACTAAATTGATCAATACTTCCATCTGCAAGCATCACATTTATAATACTATGTGTATCTGATTCCGAGTCAAATTCTAACTCATCAGGAGCATTCCACAACATTGACTTCATAGTTGAATCATCAATAGCGGCAAGAATGAACTTATCGGGTTGTATATCTACAATTCCTATTTTTGGTACTGATGCGACATCAACTTCAATCCACGATTGAGCATTTATTGTTAATATGGAACAACAAAAAAATGAAAAAAACAAAAGAAAATTTTTCATAAAATATCAAATTTTAAAATAATCAATGAACAAACGCAAAGTACGGCTTTTTTAATAAAAAAAAATCATCTTACAATAGAAAGAATAAAATGTCGTGACTGAGCACAATTTAAAGAAAAAAATATGCCAATATAAAATTAGCTATTCTAATAATTGTCCTATCTTTGCCCTCTTTACGGGGTGCCTATGTTTCTATTTTTTAGATATTATTAGCTGAGATTATACCCGAAGAACCTGCCCAGATAATGCTGAGAAGGGAAATCGTAACCATTGATATTGTTTATCACAATAATTAAGGTTAATCTCACCACGTTCATTTTTAATAATTCTCTAATTTGAGAATATAAAATTTATGGTTAAATGAGATTAATTTACATTTTTTCTGTTTTAATACTAACGATTACATCACTTCTCGGACAATACACTATAAAAGGTAAAGTTATAAATAGTCAAGGAGAGTCTTTAATACAAGCGTCTGCATTTTTAGAAGACACATATTTAGCTGCAGTAAGTGATGACAAGGGAGACTATATGATTAACAATATTTCCCCAGGAAATTATATTCTAAAAGTTAGTTATGTAGGATATAAGTCGTACGAAACAGAAATTACAATTTCTGATAAAAATGTTATAAAAAACATTAATTTAGGCAAAAATATTTTAGAATTAGGAGGTGTTGAAATCTATACAAATAAAGTATCAAATGATGCCGTATTTGCACATACCAATATTACTAAGGAAGAAATAAGCAAAAAGAACTTAGGTCAAGATGTCCCCTACTTGCTTAGATGGACACCCTCCGCTGTTGTCACATCAGATGCTGGAACAGGTATCGGATATACAGGTATAAGACTCAGGGGAAGTGATGCTACAAGTATCAATGTAACGCTCAATGATGTACCTCTTAATGATTCAGAATCACAAGGTGTTTTTTGGGTAGATTTACCAGATTTTATGAGCTCGGTAGATAATGTACAAATTCAGAGAGGCGTAGGGACATCTACCAATGGAGCAGGAGCATTTGGTGGCACAATAAGTCTAAACACAAACAAAATACATCAAAATGCCTATATAGATATCAATACTTCCTATGGAAGTTTTAACAGTAAAAAATTATCTATAAATTTAGGAACTGGATTACTAAATAACAAGTATATCATCGATGCAAGGTATTCATTAATAAAATCTGACGGATATATTGACCGAGCTACATCGGATCTCAAAAGTTGGTATTTTTCTGCAGCGAAGTTAAGTAATAAATCTTCAATAAGATTCATTACATTTTCGGGAAAAGAGAGAACTTATCAATCTTGGAATGGCACACCAGAATCTATCGTAAATGGCACAACTAAAGAAATGCAAGACCACTATAACAGAAATTCATGGTTATACAATAAGTCTGATTCATTAAATCTTTTTGAATCTGGTAGGACTTATAATTATTATACATATAAAAATCAAGTTGACGATTACCAACAGCACCATTATCAATTACATTACACAATAGCCCCAACATCAAAACTAAAACTAAAAGCGACTACATATTATACTGTCGGTAAAGGATACTATGAGCAAGCTAAAAGATGGCAAGACTTTAATTTTTATAGTTTACCTACGTTAATAGACACCGAAGGTGACACGCTTACTACAGGCAATCTGGTAAGAAGAAAATGGCTCGACAATGATTATTATGGTGTCATCCTAAGTGGCGACTACCAACCAAATGAAAAACTAAAAATATTAATTGGAGGTGGATTCTCTCAATATAAAGGCGAACACTTTGGAAGAGTTATTAAGGCAGATGGTTATTCAGATTTGGATCGAGCAAAAAGGTATTATGATGGATTAGGAAAAAAATCGGATCTAAATATTTATACAAAAATCAATTACAAACTGGCTAAAGCAAATATATTTCTCGATCTACAATCAAGAAATATAAATCAAACAATTACTGGTAATGATGACGATTTGACAGATTTAGATATATCTAAATCGTATAACTTTTTTAATCCCAAAATTGGTGTTTCATACCAACTAAAAGAGAATCAAAACATCTATCTTTCTTACGCAATAGCTAATAGAGAGCCAAATAGATCTGATCTAATAAGTAATGTCGGTAATGATATTACACACGAAACACTTCACGATATAGAATTAGGCTATCGTTTTCACAATAAATTATTCAGATTAGAATGGAATAATTATTTGATGCGCTACAAAAATCAATTGGTATTAACTGGTAACATTGATAATACTGGTGCGTATATCAAGACCAATGTAGGAGAAAGTACAAGATTAGGTACAGAATTGTCACTAACTACTCAATTATCCGAAAAATTATTGTGGAATATAAATACAACAATTAGCAAAAATAAAATTAAAGAGTATGTTGAAGACTTAGGTCAAGAAAATCCAAATATCTATAAAAATTCTAACCTTTCATTTTCTCCGGCATTAATAGGGGCAAATACACTATTGTACAATATTGCAGAAAACATGGAAATCGAATTATCAACTAAGTATGTAGGTAAACAGTATCTTGACAACACGACCAATGAAAATAGAAAATTACCCGCTTTTACATATAGTAATTTTAGGTTTGGTTATAGTATGAATCCTTCATTTCTACGAAAAATAGATATCAATGCAACAGTTTATAACATTTTCGACGCAAAATATTCTAGCAATGGTTATACTTACAGTTATTATTCCGACAAGTTAGTTA
Source organism: Saprospiraceae bacterium (assembly GCA_036479655.1). Taxonomy (GTDB): domain Bacteria; phylum Bacteroidota; class Bacteroidia; order Chitinophagales; family Saprospiraceae; genus CAJXUU01. The sequence continues at coordinate 11,144 of JAZGFO010000254.1, read as the reverse complement.
CAGAAAACTTCTTATACCCACAAGCTGGTATGCACTTTATTTTAGGTGTAAATATTGGTTTATAGTGCACGAAATGTAATTCATTACTCTTTTGAATTAAGCGTTGAGAAACTTTCGTTTGGGGTTTGCGCAATGGATAATCTAAGAATTAGAAACCATTACTATTTATCAATGTCTTTAATATAATTATAAGAGACTTCTACTAACTCTTCTAATACATCGAGATCAATGTCTGTAAGTTTATTTATATAAACACAAGATTTACCTGTTTTGTATTTTCCCAATCTATCAAATATGGATTGATATCTATTAATACCACCCATTATGTATAAGGATATTTTAGGCTTTCGAGGAGAAAAACCAGCGCAAATCATATCACCCACTCTACCAGAATCGTATTTATAATGGTACATTCCATAACCTACAATTGAAGGACCCCACAAGACAGCTTTCTCCCCAGTCGCTTTAGTAAATATTCTATTGAGAATGATACCTTCCTCACTTCTTTTTGACGGCTCTACAGATTGCAAGTATTTTGTAAGATCTTCAGCTGTAGGTTTCGTTTTATTTTTTTTTGCCATTGTAATAAAATTTTAAAAAATATAGATATCATTAAAAATAAAAATCAGCAATAAGTAACACACCAAAAATAAAACTAGCTATTCCATTAGTAGTGAAAAATGCTAAATTAATTTTAGATAAATCATTTATTTTTACAAGAGTATGTTGGTATATTAATAAAGCGACAAATACTGCTACCCCACTCCAACTTAAAAAGCCAATATCATTAAATTGCTGTGACATTAAATATGCTACCAAAATTAATATCCCAGCTGTAAACACATGAAATGTAGTACTTAGCCCCAAAGCTCTGGATTTACCGAGCCAAACTGGAGTACTATGCAAAGAATGTGCAGTATCAAAATCGAAATCTTGTAAGGCATAAATAATATCGAAACCTGCTACCCAAAACAAAACTACAATGCCTAGCAAAACAGGGAGGATATTGAATTGTCCTGTAACTGCCAAGTATGCTCCAATAGGTGCAAGAGCCAAACCTATCCCTAAAACTATATGACAAAATGCCGTAAATCTTTTTGTATAAGAGTATCCCAAAACAACCAACAACGCAATAGGACTAAGGTAAAAGCATAAACTATTGATAAAATAAGTAGTAGTGATAAAAGCCAAACTATTAAAAATCACAAATAAAAATACAGAATTGGCAGTAAGCAATCCTGCAGGAATCTCTCTCACAGCTGTCCGAGAATTTTTAGCATCTATATCACGATCAAGCAATCTGTTAAATGCCATCGCAGCATTCCTAGCAAATACCATACACAAAAGCACTAATAATAAAGTAGTCCATTGAAATGATTGACCTTGCGTATTGACGCCAATAAAAAAACCCGCCAATGCAAATGGTAATGCAAATATGGTATGACTAAACTTTACAAGTGCTAAATAATTTTTCATAAATATAAATTCAATGTTCTAACAATCAATATTTGTTATAGATTGGATCAACAATGTACACATATAAAATATTAGTTATTAATAAAAAACTAAATAAATCATTGTACCAGGCAGAGAAACTGCAAAACAAAGCATCTTACTAATAAACAACAGCAATACTATAGATCACAAATATCCATAAAAATAAATTATTATAAGACAAGAATCCCAATATGCCAAATTTTTCACTTTTTAAAACAGTAATATTATGATGAATGAAAAAATTAGTACAATCATGACTGTAAATCCAGTCACATTGTCCTCAAGTAACAATCTTGCCGAAGTACAAAACATTTTTTTGAACAACAAAATTCATCATTTACCAATTGTTGATGATGGAAAATTAGTTGGACTTGTCACGACTTATGATTTGTGGAAACAAAACAAAGCATTTAGCGATTATCCAAATATTAAAGTTGGAGAAGTTATGAACACTAATATCGCAAAAGTATCTGCAGATGATAAAGTAGGCACAGCAGCAGAATTGTTTTTAGATAACAGATTCCACGCACTTCCAGTAATTACGAATAATAAATTAGTAGGGAATAGTAACGTCATTTGATGTGTTACGCTATGAATTTAAAAAAGAATATAAAAGACCTATTCTTTATTTAGACATACTCAATGGCAAACGTCATGCACCTGCAGTATAACATTTTTATAAATTTTCTTGATAAGGAGTGTTTAGTTTTTTTAATCATATTTTTTTTAATCTGACAGAATGTTCCTTTAACATTATTGCAAAAAGACAGTTATAGTAATAGCGCTATTTTGGGCACTATCTGTAAATGTCTTTTTGTATTCTTATTATTTTCACTCGTCGTTCGGGCGTTCATTCTTTTTAAGAGTAGATGTCTTGAGGACATCTAATGAAGAATCGCAAAGCGAGTATTGTTGGCTAAAGTTCAAGGCTTGTATAATTTCTTAACGTATATTTTTAATCAAATGAGAAACATATTGAAACTCGCATTTAAGATTTTTTATATTATCAGCTGCTTCATTTCTCCAATAAATTTCTCCAGTTCATGAAAATCGGTCTGATAAGACACATCTAAGATGAATCTAACAGAGTCCGACTGACAAAACAAAAAAACTTTATATTTACTTTTTTCCTTTTTTAGCTTGGGCTTCTTGTTGTTGTTTCAATGCATCTTGTAATTTTGATTGAAACCCTCCTTTCTTTTTAGGTTTAGCTTTTTTGACTTTTAGTTCTGCAAGTAACTTTTCATCTTTGAATACAAATTTCTTAGTAATTACTGTTTGAGCTATATTGATAACATTACTAAAAAACATGTAGCAAGTTAGAGCTGATGCATAACTATTAAAGAAGCCAAAAAACATAACTGGCATTAAATACTGCATATATTTCATTGCAGGATTTGCTGACATGTCCATGTGCTTAGTATTGTAGTATGTATAGATTAACATAGAAACCGAGTACAAAATAGTAAACAAACTCAAGTGGTCACCTAAGAATGGAATTTCTGTAGCGAAATGAAAAAAGTCATCATATGATGATAAATCTTCTGCCCATAAAAATGATTCTTGTCTGAAAGAAATTGAAGCAGGAAAAAACCTAAATAGCGCGTACCATATTGGCATTTGTATCATCATGGGCATACAACCACCTAAGGGACTGACCCCAAACTCTCGATAGATTTTCATAGTTTCCATCTGTTTTTTCTGAGCATCATCCTTATATTTATCATTCAAATGTGCCAGTTCTGGTTTTAGAGCACCCATTAAAGCTTGTGAATGCAGCATCTTGTACATCAAAGGATAAAGTAACATTTTGAGCAAGAAAATTATAATTACTATTGCTAATCCTAAACTACCTACCCAGCCACTAAAAAAGTCAAAAACTGGTCTAATAGCGTACCTATTTATTGTTCCAAAAATACTCGATCCAAAAGGAATTATATCTTCTAAAGAAACATCAAATGTTTTTAAATTATTGTAAACATTTGGTCCAAGATACATTGCCATTTCAAAATGCTCCTCAGATACCGGAATTTCAATATTTGAAGATAATTTTTCCATGTAATCTGCATTCTCATTTTCTGGAAGTACAGATTCTAAAACAGCGGCAGCGAAAGGTTCTCCTGTCGCTATTAAAGAAGTATTAAAATATTGATTAGCATGAGAGACCCAATCCATTTTTGTGTCCTTAAGCTCTTCCTTGTCATCACTCATACATCCACAATCACTAACGCTATCATCATATTCTTTGTAATATATTGCAGAATATTGACTCTCAAATTTCGTATTTTTTTCATAGCTTGACAAATAATTTTGCCAATCCAATGCTATTGTCTTTGACTTTGCGTCCAATATACGTCCTAATCCTCTGAAGTCTAAATCGTAATCTAACTTATAATCACCAGATAGCTTATATGTTTGTGAGAATGATGAGCCCATACTAGTGTTAGCAGTAAAGGTTATTGACTTATCATCTTGCTTAACAGTAAAGTATAAGTTTTCAGTAGAAACGCTACCTGAAGGAACATTAGCAATCGGCAAATGATAATTAAATTTGTTTCTTTCGTCATCAAATAAGACAACTGGAACCATGTTATATTCCTTTTTCTTACCTTTTTCTCCTTTTATCTCTACTGCTTTGGTGTACTCTTTAAGAAACGCCGATTTAATTCGACCACCTTTATTAGTAAATGTTACTTTCAGCTTGTCGTTTTCAAGTATATAATCTTTTTCTTCCCCGAAAGATGCAGGTGCAAAAGGTCCAAAAGTACCTGAGTTCATTAATAATTTGATAGAATCACTTACTTCTATTGCCGGTACAGTTGTATTAGTATTAGCAAAATCTTTTACGCTATTAGAATTTAAACTATCTAAAGCTAATCTAGCTGATACTATAGAATCCTTTACATACTGCTGTCTTTCTAATTCTGCCTTATCAGGTGCAGATATATATGTCCAGACAAATAGTGTTGTAAATAATAATATAAATCCAAAAATATGATTCTTTTCCATTCAAGTTTTATTGTATTCGGCTTAAAAAAAGTCTTCACCATCAAAAATCGGTGCAAATGTACTATTTTCCATCTATAATAGATAATAAGTTGCAATTCCTCGACCAAAATATTTAATAATAAATAAAAAAAAATAAATATTTAATATTTTAGTACATTTGTTTGACTAAACATACCATTATGGACGTGATAGAAAAATATCTTACTTTGTTTACGGACTGGGCAGTACTTTTTGTCCCAAAGTTAATTATAGCATTTATTGTGTTATATGTAGGATTTAAAATAGTAAAAAAAGTCGACCAATTAATGGACAAAGCGCTTGAAAAAGCTAAAATTGGTCCGGAAATTTCTGGTTTCCTTGCTTCTATTAATGGTATTATCATGAAGATTATTGTCATAATGATAGCTGCAAGTGTTATTGGCTTTGAAGTTTCTTCTATATTGGGAGTAATGGCCGCAGCAGGATTTGCCGTTGGGTTAGCACTTCAAGGTTTCTTAGGTAATTTTGCGTCAGGGTTAACAATAATATTTTTCAAACCATACAAAGTTGGTGATTGGATCCAAATAGATAATATGTTTGGCAAGGTGAAAAGTATCCAAATATTTAATACTACCCTTATTACTCCCAGTGACAAAACGCTTATTATTCCCAACGGAAAGGTCACTGACAATATTATATCAAACATGTCAACCGAAGGAAAAATAAGAATAGAATTGACCGTTACAATGCCTTATGCTGAAAGTTTTCCGAAGGTAGAAAAAGTAATTCTTGAAGCCCTTAATAAGTGTGATTCTATATTAAATGATCCAAAACCATTAATCGGGATTGAGTCATACGATAGCCACAATATCAATATAAGTATCAGACCATATATCTATCCTGACAATTATTGGAATGCGACATTTGATGTCTATGGTGCTATCAAAAAATCATTTAGTGAGCACGATATTAAAGCCGCGTATTCCGAAGGCGTAGAATTAGGTCCAATTGGTCAATAATATAAAGACAAATCGCAAAATTTACAGCAATCTATTTAATTAATTTAGTGATATAGGAGCTTCCATCAATTTAAAAAATTGATCTAACCTCGGTTGAATTACAATTTCTGTACGTCTATTTTGACTTCTACTTTGTGGAGAGTCATTATCCGTTTTAGGAATGAAACTAGATCTACCCGCAGCTGTTAATCGTTTAGGATTTACATGATGTTGATTAGCTAATGACCGTACAACTGCGGTTGCTCGTTTGACACTTAAATCCCAATTGTCAGATATACAAGAAGTATTCATAGGAATATTATCAGTATGCCCTTCTACTAAGACTTCTAATTCATCATGGTCATTGAGTACTTTTGCAATTTTTCCCAATACAGCCTTTTCATTATTATTAATTTCAGAGCTTCCAGATTTAAACAACAGTTTGTCAGAAATAGAAACATGAACAAGTCCACCTCTCACTTCGACTTGTATATCACTATCATTAATATCAGAAAGAGATCTCTTTAAATTCATCACCAAAGATAAATTTACAGAATCTTTTGTTTGCATTTTTTTATTTAAATCTTGAATATATTCTGTTTGTCTACTAATATTTTCTAATGATTTCTGAATACTTTCAGCACCAGTTTTACTAACTACTGACAAATCCGACATACGACTCAAAAGGCCTGCATTAGTACCTTTCAAATTTTCTATTTGATCCTTTAATTGAGTAATTTGTTGATCTCTCAATTCACTTTCTTTGTTACTACAAGATGCAAACAATAATATAGTTAAGGCAAATATCGATAGTGTATATTTCATTGTATTGTTTTCTATTGGTTATATAATTAGTATAAAAACGTGAATTTATCACAAGATATTACATTTTTGTAAATCCCTTTCATTATTATCTCCAAACAATGAATAGAATATCTTGACTACAGAGTAGTCACCTAATGTATAGGTATTTCACCAAATTTATAATCTTATATAACTGCGATGCAGTCAATATTAAACGCTCATATTATGAGCTAACGTAGGGTGACTGCATCGCAATCATATAAAAAACATTGTCTTGACTATATTGTAGTCGCATTAAGGACCCAATAAAAAAAAGCCGTTAGATATAATAACTAACGGCTTTTTTATACTTTTAAAAGAAAATTATTTTTTAGAAAATGTTCTCTCTTTAATTTTAGCTTTCTTACCAACTAATGTTCTTAAGTAGTACAATTTAGCTCGTCTTACTTTACCTCTTTTTAGTACTTCAATTTTTACAACATTAGGAGATGCAATTGGAAAAATTCTTTCAACTCCAACTCCATTGCTTATCTTTCTTACTGTAAAAGTCTTAGTTAAACCAAAACCTTTTATTTGAAGAACATCACCTCTATAAATCTGAATTCTTTCTTTTTCTCCCTCTACAATTCTGTAACTAACTGCTACATTATCTCCAGGTCTAAAATCAGGCAATTTATTTGCATTGCTGAATGTCTCTTGTACGTGTTTTATCAAATCCATAATCGCGAATTTTTATATGTATTATTTTCGGAGTGCAAAGGTAACTATTCTTTTACAATTATAAAAATAATCTTTAATGTTTTTATAATCTATACTTAGCATTAAAAAAAACTTCTTACAACAAACCCAGTAAGTAAATCTTACTCAGTGATAATAAGGCAATAATATATATTATAGTTTTATAATTTCTTTCCCTTAATAAATAAAAAAGACAAACTATATATCACATTTTTTTTTCAATAAAAACTATACCATATTGTTCTAGTTCTTTTAATATTGGTTCATATATTTCCTTTAGAGTCGGCAGGTGAACACCTTTTAACGACAATGTGCCTTGCGTAAGCATTTTTACAGCAATTCCAATAGGTAAGCCAACTGTTTTGGCCATAGCTGTATATATTGGATCATCTCCTATAACTGTCATATGAGATTCAAGTCGATGTTTTTGACCATCTAATTCATATACAAATTGATGCCACATTGCTACAAGGTCTTTATCTGCATTGTCCAGACTAAGTTTTTGTTCCATTATTTTTTGCAACAATTGAGCTGGTGTAGCGCTATCCATATCAACTTTAGTAGAATCAAATATTCCAAGCCATTTAAGTTTTTGAAACACTGTACCATCTTTCGATATTGACAATTTTTTACACAATTTATCCTCTACTGACTTTTCTATGCTATAAGGTAAATAAGTATTAGTAAAATCACGATATGTCATTACTTCCAAATCTTGTAATTGATAGGTATCGTCAGTCATTCCTAGCTGCACAAAACAATCCCATGCCTTAGAAAACCCTTTTTTACGAAGCGTACCTCTATATATGGTTTCTATATCTTCCAATCCATATACCTTTCTATACTTTAAAGAATCCCTATTGGCGTACCCTTCAAAATCGGTAAATCCTTCAATTTTTATAGTTTCAACTCTTCTAAACAAATTATGATAAGGAATATATTTATACTTTCCATTTCTTATAAATTCTGCAGCCCCACCTTGACCAGCAAGTACAACATTTCTCGGATTCCAAGTGAATTTATAGTTCCATGGGTTATTGTCACTTTCTGGAGCTACTAAACCTCCTGTAAATGACTTAAACAGTGACATTTTACCTCCCTTGTTCCTAATATCATCAAGTATTTTCATTGCTGACATATGGTCTATCCCAGGATCTAACCCCATCTCGTTAAGTATAATTATACCTGCATCTTTCGCTTCTTGATCTAATGCTAATATCTCTTTAGTTACATAAGATGGTGTAATTATATCTTTTTTTAATCGAATACAATCTTTTACTACTTCAATATGAAACCGTGCCGGAAGCATAGAAATCACGATGTCGCTTTTTGATATAGCTTCTTCTCTTTGAGTCGCATCTAATGCATTAAAAGAAACGGCTACACAATTCTCGAGACCTTCAATTCTTTCTTGCGCTAAATGAAGTGCACGATCTGTTACCGTTATATTCCACTGTTCTTTATGCGAATGTTTTCCAAGATATCTGATTAATGAACTACTAGAGCGTCCTGCTCCTATTACTAAAATATTTTTCATTTTATTATTTCATGGTTAGTGGCAACAAATGTAAGGAAATTTAGTAAAGTGTATCTTTAACTTTGTTTTATTAATATTATAGTCAGCGAAGAAATATCTAAATACTATACTTCAACAAAATGTTCTAATATTTTTCTTTTATAAACATTAGCAACTTTTGAATTGCGGGCTTTACAGTAGCTGAAGAACCATAATAATTATTATTCATAATGCTAAATGCAACCCATTTTCCTTTATCTGTTATTAAATAGCCACTTAAATTGTGATTATTACGTAGTGTTCCAGTTTTTGCAAAAAAATATGGCGCTCCATTTTTATCTGACCTATAATTTGTTAAACCAACATCTTTGCCTCCAGCAGGAAAATATTTTACAATTTCCTTTTTACCTATTAAGGAATGTAATTCTGACAACAAATCAGTTAAAAACTTGGGCGTCAATAAATTGTATCTACTCAACCCTGAACCATCATGCCATCTGATTTTTTCATTACTAAAGTGAAAAACACTATCTATAACAGCCTTTTGTACTTCTTTCCAGCGTTCTATTTTTAATTGATTTGCAATCATCACCATAATTTGCTCTGCAATAAAATTATCGCTATCAAACATCATTTTTTTTAAAACCGTATCTTTTGCAATACCATTATAAGGTGCAAATATTTCGTTTTGGTTACGTATCGTTTTTACTTCTATGTCCTTATGTAATGTATCGGACAAGAGCTGAGACAAGACTGACTCCCCTGTCACAAAAGGGATTTGATTAGTTTTCATCTCCCGTTTTTTAGACATTACATAAAATTTATTCTTTCTACCTTCCCGAGAAAACTGATATAAATTATCTTCTAAATATATAATTGAATCTTGAAAATATTGTGGTGATATGGTAAGCCCTTTTACTGATTTTTTTATCCATAAACAATTTCCATACATTGGCATATTATTAATTTCAGATTGATAGTAATCAGCATAATCATCCCAAGCCCAGCCACTTCCATAATAATTATTTAAGTTTTCATCATTCAATATCACTATTTCGCCTTTCCAACTAACCATTTTATTGATTGCCGTATTATTAAAATCTGGATGTAAAAAAGATGGCGCTCCATTAGGCTTTACAAACAATGTATCGTCTATGTTATAATGATAAAAAGTAACTAAACTATCATTTAACAACTTTAACGCTGCATAGAAAGTAAGTATCTTTGTATTAGATGCAGCAGTGAACAATTTGGTAGAGTTATAATCAATTATTGATTTACCGTCTGTAATAGAATAAACAGATACGCCTGCAAAATGATTACTCAATATAGTATCTGCTTCTATGATAGATGAGAATTTATTATCTTTATCCAAGTAGTCATGACTTGTATATTTGACACTGCAACTTTGAAACATTACAATCAAAAATGAACATACCAAAATGAGTTGAAATGAATTCCAAATTATATTTTTTATCATTTACTTGTACTTTTTCGTAAGGTAACATAGAAATAAAACATATATAATATAAGTAAATATAAAAAATAAATATATTTTGAGCTTAATTATTAATCAATAACTAATATTTAAATAAAACCTATGAAAACGAAAAATTTAATTTTACTCTTTTTTTGCTTTTTTATTGTACAAAGTGGCTTTTCTCAGATTACTACTTCGGCAATGAATGGAACAATAATAGATGTCAAAGGAGAGTCGCTATATGGCGCTAACGTAACGGCTACACATGTGCCTTCTGGGACATTCTACGGCGTAACAACTCAAGACAACGGGAAATACAACATTCCTCACATGAGAGTAGGTGGGCCATACACAATTGAAGTCTCCTACCTTGGATATGCTACAGAAACTATTAATGATGTCTATTTACAATTGGGTCAAAAACTAAACCTTGGTTTTTCAATGAGTGAAGAAGGAGTAATGGTTGACGAGCTAACAATTATCGGAAAATTAGACCCTATACTGAATGGTGAAAGAACAGGCGCTTCGACAGCTGTTGATAGAAATCAAATAGACAGACTACCTACCATAAGTAGATCAGCAGAAGACTACACTAGGCTAAATCCAATGAGTGCAAGAGGAGGATCTTTTGGAGGTAGAAATGACCAATACAATGGATATTCGCTTAATGGAGCAATATTTAATAATCCTTTTGGTCTTGATAGTTCTACTCCAGGTGGTCAATCAGATGCACAGCCTGTTTCTCTTGATGCTATTGATCAGATCAGTGTACAAATAGCACCATACGATGTCACTCAAAGTGGATTTACTGGAGCTTCTATTAATGCTGTAACTAAATCAGGAACTAATGAATTTCATGGTACTGCTTATGGATTTTATAGAGGAAACTCAATGAGTGGCTCAAAGGTCAGAGGAGTAGAAGCTCTACCAGGTGATTTTTCTAGTTCTCAATTTGGATTTGGAATTGGAGGACCAATTATCAAAAACAAACTGTTCTTCTTTGCAAATTTTGAAAAAGAACAACGATCTGATTTAGGCTCTAACTTTATACCGTCTGTAAATGGTAGTACTGGAGCCAATGTATCAAGAGTAACTCAAGAAGATATGAACACTGTCAAAAATC
>JAZGFO010000253.1:0-9899 GCA_036479655.1 Saprospiraceae bacterium | reverse complement strand
CAAATATGAAATATATAATACTCTTGTTGGGTTTACTATTTAATATAAACCCTGTACAAGCACAACAATCCACCATTTCTTTTTCAAATGCTATATATAATTGGAACCATCTATCTATCGATTCTACAAAAATTGATTTAGATAATAATGATGGTAAAAATCACTTGTTTTATTTTTCAGAAGACCATTCATTTATTAATGGTAAATATTTATATAACGTTTCGGTGGATGCCAATAATTCAGTATCCGGTGCTTTTATTGAAAAAATAGATGTAGAAAATGGTTCATCAATTTGGAAAAATTTTTATGATTTATCTAATTTTGATGAAAATGAATATCCTTCTACGATTTCATTAAATAACCAAGGGAATTTGGAAATAGTTGGTTATAGGAATACTTTAGATGAGTTTCCAGTTTTTTGGTATGAAGCACTTCCTGTTTATCGAGAATATGATACAAATAACGGTTCTTTATTACAATATGATACTATTGACAAGAGTGACACTCTTGCTGAAAAATTGTTTACTTTATATGAAAGATTTAAGTTAAATTTAGTAAATGAAAACTATGTTCAATCTTATTATGTCAGTGATGAATCTGGGCTAAAAGATATTTATGTAATTAACGATTATTACAACTTTGCTGGACATTATTTGTACTCTGATAGTATTGTACCTATTACATTTACTGATCAAATTAGGGTGTCAAATAAAAAAAAATCTGATAATGGTCAAGTAATTCTTAGTAGAGCATTTGAGGATGGATCTACAGTTGTAGAATCGCTTTTAACCGTTACTGATGATAAACTAACCATTCTAACGCAAATAGATATTTCAGATTTCATTCAATCACCAGATGAAGCATATATAACAAAAATATATAATGATAAAATTGAAGTGGTTAGTGAATTTCACTATTCAAGTGCTGCGGATATGGAAATGACTATAAATTATTTTGATTTAGAGGGAAATCACCTAAATCAATATAAGATACCGAGAACATTAAATTATTCTATAAGAACACATATATTGCCCAATGAAGAACCGTTAATAGCGGTTAGTAGACCAATGTTGGAAGACCAATCTCAAGGTGAAATTGTATTCTACAGTACAAATTCTGATAATAATCTTGTAGTTGTAAAAAAACTTTTGGTTGAAGATAGTCATGCCTTTGTTATTAATAAAGTCATGTCTGATATTGATGATAATATTCTTTTACTCGGTAAATACAGTCCTATTGTTTCATCTGAGGGGTCATTAGCTTCAACCGAATTTGAAACTGTTCTGTTAAGTTTTAATCAGTCAGAATTGGGAATTTTAACAAGCGTTAAAGAACTTAAAGAAACTATAGTTTTTAATATCTTTCCAAACCCAGTATCTGAATCAATTAATATTTCAATTAACTCTATTAAGAGGTTAGGTAATTTAACATACCAAATTATAGATTCAAATGGTAAATTAGCCCAAATAGGTAAATTTACAGATAATATAAATATATCAAAGTTGACAATTGGGAATTATATATTGAGAATATTATCAAATAACAATGAATTAGGTTCAAAAAAGATGATAAAAGTAAACTGATGCTAACAAGCGATGAAGACGGAAGCCACCCTACGGGGTGTCCTCCGCTTATCGCAGAAGCGTTATCATCGATAATGAAATAAAAACAATCAATAAATAAGAAGAACGGACAGCTTTCTAGAAGGTACAATGATACACTTTTGAGAAAATATGAAAAGCTTTAGTTTTATTGTTGACTTTTTTGAATTAGACCCAAGCAACGTGAAAAATTGTGGTGATAGCGGGTAGAATCACATACAAATAAATATTTCCAAATATCTCACTATGGAAATACTTCCCAAAATAATGTGATGGTGGTTAACATAAATATTTAAGATAATGAAAAATATATTTAAACACGGAGTCTTTACAATTTTAATGGTTTTAATAGGGTTTTATTCACAAGGACAGCATGTTAAAATTATTGAAGCTAAAATCAGTGGTGATTTTATTGTGACTATTGAGTCTGATATTGAGCCATGATTATTGTAAATTCAGTTAATGATTTTATACCTTTTGATTTTTTTATTGACACTAAAATTTTTAATGAAAAAAAAGGTAAAGATTCACATATAGTTTTACACCAAAAAATTAATGATGTGGTAATACGCAATCTTTCGATTCATATAGTCAAAAGAAAGGACAAAGTCGTTATTTATGGTAGAGTTATTGACCCTATAGTAATTTCTGCAAAATTAAGGAAAATTCAATATAGTGATGAAAGTAGAAATTTAAAAAAGGAAACCATCATTTATTCTAATGGTGATTTGTTTAGAGAATTTGATGTCGATGGACTAGTAAAAAAGGGTTCTATTTTTACTGATAAAGAAATGCCTCCCAAAATATACAATTTTAAAAACAATAAAATTATAGGCCATTTAAACAATCCTAATAATGCACAAAGTAAAATATTTGATGAAAAGATTGAGACAGTAAATTCAGTAGTATCATCTTGTACAGCGTATGATCAGAATCAAGAGATTGATCTTTATAATAATGTTGCGACAGGAATGTTCGAATATAGAGATAATTCAAGATCGGAAATGAATTCTTATGTAGAAGACCATGTATATCTGCAAGGTGATCATATCATAACTAGTCCCAATGCTGATTCTAATATAGAATGTGGTGAATTTACTACAGAAGATATAGATCACGAATACTATTCACAGGTTCTATGGGGTATGGGGGTCTATCAAGATATGCTTTTTGAAAAGTTTGGAAGAAAAAACATACCAAATAGTACAGATACTTATATTATGAAGTGTAATGTTTCTTATGAATGGGCTATTGGAGCTCAATATATTTACGAAAGCGACAAGGTTTTTATTTCACGTGGTTATCCATGGGAGGGGAATGATTTATATGCATCATTAGATGCTGTAGGTCATGAGTTCCCTCATGCTTTAATACGACATGAAGCAAATTTCGATTTTCCAATAGGTGTAAATTCTTGGGAAGAATGGCATGGGTTAGAAGAAGGAATTGCTGATATCTTTGGAACTTATAATGAATATTATGCATCTCAAAATTATGAAGGTGTTGTTTTTGATTACTTATTAGGGGAGGACTTTGCTCTTGTTGAGCCATTAGGGATTTTTAGAAGTATGATTGATCCAGAATCGGTTGGTGATCCCGATACGTATGATGGTAATTTTCAATGGATGAATCCTCATACACAGTCTGGTGTTATTAATCATATGTTTTACTTGTTATCAGAAGGTGGAACGGGTGTAAATGATGTTGAAGGACCATATGATGTTTGTGGAATAGGTATAGAAAATGCTGTTGATATAATTTATAAAGCCTTGACTGACTATTTATACGAGACATCAGATTTTAGTCACTACAGAGTATCATGTTTGATGGCAGCAGAGGATATATATGGATATAATAGTTATGAATATTTTCAAACCTTAGCTGCGTTCGATGCGGTTAATATTGATTTTGAATTTGAAAACTTTCTAAATAATGGTAGAATAGAATTGGACGACTTAATTGTTGATGAACCCAAAATGTTTCACGGTACCATAGTTGTCCCAAACAACAAAACTTTGACTATTACAAGTACAGTATATTTTTCTCCTAATGCCCAGATAATAGTAGAGCGAGGAGGAAAATTGATTGTTGATGGAGGTTTGTTAACAACACTGTGTGACGAAAGGTGGAAAGGAATTGTTGTCGAAGGAGATGCAGTAAGTGGAAATCAAAATAATGCAGGGTATGTAGAATTGAAAAATAATGCAATTCTTGAAAATGCAATAGATTTAATCTCAATGCATCCAACCCATATTCCATGGCCTGCAACACAGGATCATTGGGGCGGAGTAGTAAGAGCAGAAAACACTACGTTTAGAAACTGTAAAAGAGCAGTAGCTTTTATGAAATATGGTACTGGGTTTATTAAAGACCAAAGTAAGTTTACTAATTGTACATTTGAAAATATAGAATATACCGCAGTAACATTTTGGGCTGACAATGGGGTTACATTTGATGGCTGTACATTTGATGATATTGGGAATTCTGGCATTTATGCATATGATACAGAAGTTATTGTAGAAAATGGCTGTCAGTTTACCAATCAGCATACAGGTGTCGATGTGTTTACAACTTACCCAATCCCATTTGCTCCTAGGATAGGAAATATAAATACTAAAGCAAATGATTTCCAATGTTCAAACTATGGAGTGTTTATGCAATCTCAAGGGAATATCAAACCATTAGAGGTTAAGAACAATAACTTTCTTGGTTCAACCTACGGAGTTCATATCAACGGATTGACAAATTTCCAAATAGAAGGGAATGATTTCTCTGGTGGTTATGCAGGAATAGAACCAGTTTCAACAGGCTTCACGCATAGTAATTATGTAACCTTTAATAACATAAGTTCAAGTGCTTATGGTAGCCATGCAGCTTACGATAACTCTAACTTAGAGTATTTAGATAATTGTTTTGGATATAGTAATTTCTCAGATATTTATATTAATAATGGGGCTATTTGGTTAAGTCAAGGATCAATTGATGTCGCTAATGGAAATTGTTTTAGTAAAGGAGGAGTTCCAGAGATAGACAATACAGGTAATGATGAGATTGAACTTCATGTTTGGAGTGGAGAGCCGGCAACTTCTTGTGAATATCCTACAGTAGTAAATGATAATGATTCCTATAATGTGAATGTTTTGTTTGATTCGCCTACTTCCAACGTTGATAATTGCGGATCATCGTTCTCTCCAGGAATTATCAATGTAAGAACATTCTGCAAAGGACCATTTAAGACAAAACAAAGTGTGTTAAACAAAATTGCAGAAATTGAAGCTTTGATAGAAGATGTTAACAATAATCCAAATCTTTCACAGTCTTATAAAAACTACTTAATAAGGATTTACAAAAGATGCTTATCAAGTCTGCAAGTTCATACTGTAATAATTATTTTGGAGCCTAGCTCTGAAGATCCTGATGGATTACCAGAAACAGAACGTATAGAAGCAGCAATAGATTATATTAGCCAAGTAGCAGATTTTAACTTGCAGATTTTAGCTTATGGTCTGATGGTTAATACCAACCAAATTGATAGAGCTCGATTGTTCTTAAATTCTTTGACTAGATCTACATTAGAGCAAAATAATTTTGTGCTTGCTCAAAATATCAATCTTGATTACCTATCTGATACACATAATTATGTTTTATCGTCAAATGATGAATCTTTATTGTATTCTATTGGCATAGGTATAGAACCACTCGATGGCTATGCGAGATCTATTTATGAGGTATTAAAAGGAGATAGAATAGAATTGTCAATTCCAGATCCACATAACAGCGTTAGACCAAGAATAGCAATTGATGGAGATATAAGTACTAACGTAGAATTTAGTGTTTACCCCAATCCTGCAAGTGAAGATTATGTAATCATAGAAACTAATAGTTCATCGGATAATACTATTTGTGAAATATTCGATATTAATGGTAAGCTGATGTTGAATCAAATCCTTGATCAATCATCACAAAACATTAATACTTCCAATTGGCACAATGGAATGTATTTTGTTGTAATCAAAGATAAATCGGGATCTAACATACATACTTCTAAATTATTATTAACTCATTAATCACTACCGAGGGAGTGCATTGCACTCCCTCAGATTTAAATACATATATTATGAGATACTTAATATTACTAATTATAACAATAACATATTTACAATTATCTGCACAGCGGTATTACTCAAAGACCTATGATCCATACAATCATCAAGAAGAGAATATAAGAAATCTTATAGCAAGTGATAGTATGTTATACCTTTCATGTCGTGGTGGATGTGAAGGCAATACTATTGAATGTTTTAAGTATGCTAGAGTGGATATAGAAGGAAACTATATCGATGGATATGAGGACACCAGATTTGAAACAGGATATGGAATGGAGACAGATGGGGAGTGGATCTATGTTGACGGAGGGAATGAAAGTAAATTCACGAGTCTATTTGCAAATAAAATCTCTTTATTAGGAGACACAAATACTCTTTTAGAATTACAATTGGATCCATTAACTCAAAATTGGTTTAACAACATTTCATCTATTAGTACAGAAGAAGCGTTTATAACATATGGAGGTTTCTATGATCTTACGGACAGTATATATAGTAAGTCGAAATTTAAAGGAATTATTAATTGGTACAACAAAGAAACTTTTGTACTCGATACAACTATAGTTCTAAACCCCTATTATGGAAATCAAGTAGTTTTTGATGCCAAAGTTGACAAAAACAATAATGTATATTTTGCATTACAAGAAAGAATTCCAAATATAATTGGTAATATTTTGAGTCATATTCGTATCATAAAGATGGATAATAAGGGAAATATTTTGTGGGATTATATCCATGAGGATAGTTACAATACAAAACTATTGATAAATCTACAGATAATAGGGGATAAGATAATTTTCACCCAAAAAGATAGTGAATATTTAGAAAAGGAACATATAGTATGTATCGATATATTGGGCAATACACAGTGGAAGTACTATTTTGATGATGATTATAAAAAAAAGATTCATGTTCTTAGAATGATAGAAAGCAAAGATGGAAGCCTAATTATTGCAGGATTTCAACGTTCGGGATTTCATGGTTGGTCGGATGTTGGATTTATGTCAAAATTCACATTAGATGGGAAATTACTTTGGGAACGAATATTTGAGGTTGATAAAGGTTTAGATCCGTATTATAACAGCATATTTGAAGATAGACCTTTAAGTAAAGCTGGAGCATTTTGGAGTGTTAAAGAATTAGAGAATGGAGATTTAGTTGCAGTAGGTGAATTGCGAAAAGGATATGATGATCCCGAATCAGGATTAAGGTCAGACCAAGACTTATGGATAGTAAAGACAGATAGTATGGGTTGTCTTGTGCCAGGGTGTGGCTTGGTACAGAAGATACAGAATGGAGTAGTAGTAGTAGATACGTGTAAATACTTAAAAGAACAAGCGGAATGGTATTATACACCGTGGTCAGAAACTGGTATTGCCACACTTTCTAAAGTAGAAATCATTGGTGATACATTAATAGGTAATCAATTGTGTTCTATATTGGGAGTGATTGAAGATGATGAATTAATTGAGGGAAGTGTATTAGTGATTTTTTACAACTGGGCATCTGAACATGTATATTTCTATGAGGATGAACAGTTCAAAATTTTGTATGATTTTTCATTAGGCGTTTTGCCAGGGGATACATTAGAGTTTTATTTGCCACAAAACTACATGTTTTATGATATTTCATCAACAGAAGGGAGTTTTACGCCTTCAAAAGAATCATACAGGCATCGAATTATAGATATCCCATATATAAATTTACCAGATGGGACACAATTAAGAGTTATTGAAACCCAACTCATACCAAATGATAGTGGTGAATGTTTTGAAATGAGAGAAATACTTACTGGGATTGGTTCTAAAAGTGGATTTTTAGGTCGTCCATGTGTTCAGATTCCTTCAGGATTTAGTGAGTATTTTAGATGTTACAAAAGTGATGATTTTGAGTATTCTGAAGTAGGAGGCAGTTGTGAGTTAAATCAGAAGAACTTATTAGTTGATGAAGATAATACATGGACTTATATAGTTGTAAATTCTGATAGTTCATTATATTCCATATCATATAAGTTTTCTAAGGATACATTTGAGTACAACGGGAATTATTATCGTGAATTACAATATTTATTAGAAGAAAATGGAAATGAACATTTATTAGATAGATATTATCGTGAAGAAAATGGAAAAATTTATCAAAGTAATATATCAAGTTTTGAGAATATTGCATATGATTTTACACTTTCATTAAACGATACATTTAAGATTCGAGGTTTTTCGCCTGAATCCTATTTTAAGGTTGTGGGTATTGATAGTATAACTCTTCTTAATCAAGAAAAGAGAAAAAGATTGGAACTTAGATGTTTAGATGATTTAGAAGCACAATTTACTACTCCCGTAATTTGGATTGAAGGAATAGGCGGTACAAGTGGTTTGATTAGTACCGAAGTTGCTTGTGGTTCTTTATTTGATTCAGATATTTTATGTTTTAAACATAATGATGAAATACTGATAAGTAATGAGAAATATGATAGGTGTTGGATTGTTTCAAGCAATAATACTATTAAAACAAAATCAATATACTTCACTCCAAACCCGACATATAATCATTTATTCATTGAAGGAGTATTTAACGCAGAAACACCTTACACTATTTATAGTACTACTGGTAAAGTAGTAAAGAGGGGTGAAGTCGTAGATGGGGTGATTGATGTTTATGATTTATTGGCTTCAATATATATATTATCTATACACATAAACAAAGAAATAATAAATGCTAAATTTGTAAAAATGTAAAGAATGAAGAACCTATGATAACAAGCGATGAAGACGGAAGCCACCCTACGGGGTGTCCTCCGCTTATCGCAGAACCGTTATCATTGATTAGGAATAAAAAAACGCAACAGTAAACCAAAAGAGGATACAGTAGAATTCACTCTTTTGCTTTTGGAAAGTGACTTTGTGATCAAAGTATTTATCTCTATGAACCAGACAATTTGAAAATAATTGTGATGATAGCGGCAAGCTATTTTCTGAAACGGCCAAAAGGGAGTAGGAGTAATTAATAATTTATTAAAATGAAAAAAATATTTAAAAACAAAGGTAATTTTTACCACTTACCATTTGCAACAATTCTAATATTTGGATTGATATTTATTTACTCGTGTTCTAAAGAAGAAAGTAAAGATATTTCTAATACTACGGTAGAACTGAGAAGTTTAAAATCTGGCAGCTTAGTTAATTCTTCGAGATTGAATCAAGATGCGGATTTTAATAACTTAGCAAGAGTCGTAAGTATTGGGGTAGAAAAAAACAAAAGTTTTAGAAAACTCTTAAAGCAGCAAGCCTTAATTCAATTTGATGGAGATTATGACGTCCTTGTTAGTACAATAAAAGACGAACAATTAATAACGTTATCAGGTTCAATTAGTGTTAAAAGTTTCTTGGGTAATATATATCAATCAATAAATGCTTCTATAGCAACTGAAAGTAATGATGGTGTTTTTAATACTGAAAATGATCCTAATACTGGTGACCCTGTAATCTCTTCTCCTGATGATATTATCGAATACATTATATCAGTCTACCCTATAATTCAAATTAGTATTCCTGTCCTTGCAGAAGAATGGGATGAAAATATTCATATACCTGTAGTTACATTTATTCCAGAAGATTATAATGAAGGTGTGACAGATTATTTTGAGGGATATTTGAACGATAATCCTATCGCTGTTGATGCGGTAATACCACCAAACGAGCCAGTATTAGTTATAAGTTTAAATGAGAGGTTTCATGGTGGAAGTTCAATAGTAGCAGCACCAGATGTTGATATTACTTTGTCCGCTACCACCTCTCCAATAGGAATTAGTTTATCTTGGTCAGTTTCCAATCCCAACGATGATGAAATCATGGGATATAGAATATATCGTAAAACCTTATTTTCTAATAGTTTTGAAATTGTTCATGATAATATTGGGAAAGAAAACACTATATATAATGACAATAATGTAGATGCACTATTGAGCTATTTCTATTACGTAAAAGCATATAATGCTATGGGAGAATCTGAAAGTTCAAATATTGCACAAGCTAATGCACCTGATGTACCAAATGCAGTTGCTGACTTTTCCGCACTACATTTAATTGCTGATGAGATGGAATTAAGATGGACACATGAAACTGGACAATTTATAGATAACACCACATTATTTAAAAGAGTAATTGGAGTAGATGCTTCTTATCAACAAATTGGT
>JAZGFO010000252.1:0-18357 GCA_036479655.1 Saprospiraceae bacterium | reverse complement strand
ACTTTAAAAATTTAACAAATGAGTTTTCTTAAATCATCAGGTTTTAAATACTTTAAAAATCTAATTATTGGACTAGGAGCAGCAGTAGTAATGCTAGGAGCCTTAGCCAAAATCACAAGTCACCCAATGGGTAACATTCTTATTACAATTGGTTTACT
Organism: Saprospiraceae bacterium; assembly: GCA_036479655.1. Taxonomy (GTDB): domain Bacteria; phylum Bacteroidota; class Bacteroidia; order Chitinophagales; family Saprospiraceae; genus CAJXUU01. The sequence goes on along the minus strand of JAZGFO010000252.1, from coordinate 18,199 downwards.
TACAGAGGCAGTATTATTTGCCTTTTTAGGATTGGTCGGACCAGAAAAAGATTATTACTGGGAAAAATTATATCCAGGTTTGGATAAATACAATGCAAGTATTGCACCTTTAGCAGCAGGAGAAGGAGCTTCTGCTTCGTTGAATGCTGAAGCAGTAGAAGGTAACTTGTCTGGTATGCTTACAGAACTACAAAACATGTCAAAAAGTTTAGGTTCTTTAAAAGCACTACAGGAAGTTGATTTCTCTGAAACAGGTGAGCAGCTAAAAACTATGCATAATTTCTATGGAAAAATGCAAGAAGCAATGACTTCATTAAGCGAAAGTGTTGACGATACAAAACAATACAAAGAGCAAATGGTCGCATTGAATAAAAATCTTTCTTCACTTAATACCGTATATGGTAATGTAGTGAACGCTTTTTCAGTAAAGCAATCATAATTTCTATCAAAGAAATTACTATTAGATTTTTAATTTATTTACAACTAAAACAATAAAAAATGTCAATACCTAAGGAACCCAGGCAACTGATGATTAACATTATGTACCTGGTACTTACAGCATTATTGGCCCTAAATGTATCTGCTGAGATTTTCAATGCATTTGAAATGGTAGATGAAGGGTTAACTTCTGCAAATAAAACACTTGATTCAAGTAATGGTAGATTACCAGATATGATCAAGTTAGGTGCTAAGAAAAAAGCATCATTACAAACATACGCTGATAGAATTGATGGAGTTAGAACTTTATCTTCTGAGGCAACTGAATATTTAGATGGAATCGTTCAGAAATTAATCGATGAATCTGGTACACCTGATGGGGTAGTGGATGATTTGGATTATGTAATGATCGGAACAAAAAAAGAATTGAAAGGAAAGAAGAACTATGACGGGACAACACGACTGATGGTTGATGGAGGATTAGGTGATGAGTTAGTCGCAAAGATGATTTCTTATAAGAAAAAATTCTCAATGTTTGCTGATAGTGTGGACATCAATCCTAAATCAAAAAATAGAGGGAAAGCAGTAAAAGATAGAGCAGTACTTTTAGCATCTATTCCTATTGCTATTGATGATCAGGCATGGAGAAAATCTCCAAACAAAAAGAAAAGTTGGTCTGATTTTACTTTTGGTCACATGCCATTAGGAGCAACAATGCCTATTTTTTCTAAATTTAAAAATGATATTAAAGCTTCTGAAGCTGCTGTCCTAAATTATTTAGCTAACAAAGTAGGTACAACTACAGAAGTAGTATTGGATAAATTTACTGTTGTATCTGCGCCAAAGAAGTCATACATTATTAAAGGAGAGAAATTTGAAACAGATGTATTTTTATCAGCTTCGGCTGGTACGGATTCTCAAACTGGAATTTCCATTTCTGTAAATGGTCAGAGATTGAGTCCAGATAAAGATGGTGTAGCAAAATTTAATCAAACAGCTAGTTCTGTTGGAATAAAAAAATATGGCGCATCTATAACTGTAAAAAACCCTTCTACTGGAGAAACTAATACATACAAAAAGGAATTTGAATATGAAGTTGGAGAAAGATCAGTAGCAATATCGGCGTCTAAAATGAATGTCTTTTATATTGGAGTTGATAACCCTGTTGAGATATCTGCAGCTGGTGTAGCTTCGAGTAAAGTAAAAGTAAGCATGAATGGTGGTGGTGGACAGATCAACAGAAAAGGTGACGGTACTTATAATGTAAGAGTTTCTACTCCTACCAAAGATGCTAAAGTCAATGTTACTGCACCTGGAATGACAGCTAGTAAGTCATTTAGAGTAAAAAGAATTCCTGATCCGATTCCAATGTTGTCAACGAAAGCTGGAGGAATTATGTCTTCTGGAGAGTTTAAAAACCAACAAGGTGTAATTGCTAAATTAGTGAATTTTGACTTTGATGCTAAATGTGATATTAGTGGTTTTAGATTAGTAAGAGTTGCTCCAAGATCTGATGCAGAACCTGCATTGAATAGAGGAAAGAGATACTCTGGTGATGCGAAAGGGTTAGTCGGAAAAGCTAAACCTGGAGATAGATACTTTTTTGAAGATATTAAATGTAAATGTCCTGGAGATAAAGGCCCTAGAAGCCTTCCTGATATGAGTTTTAGAATCAGATAAGATATTAATAAATTTTGGTGGTATTAAAAATCGCTTAAACAATAATTACATGAATACAATATTAAAATCAGCATTGCTGTTATTTGTTCTTTTTGGGACATATAGTGTAAATGCTCAAAAACTTGCTGAAGACGTTATTACTGAGTCTAGTGAGCCAGCGGAAGATATCTATATTGATGATATCGTGAAGAAAACACTTATAACTGAGAATAGAATCTTAGCTTATGAGCCACTTCGTGAAGCTGATATCGCTTGGCAGAAGACAATATACAGAGTTATCGAAACAAGAGAGAAAATGAATCTTTCTTTTAGATATCCAAATCAACCATTCTTTGAAATATTAAGAGAATTGGGAATGAATGGTGATATCGTATTGTTTAAAGATGATGCAGGGAAACCAAATTTTAGCCGTCCAATGACTGCTGATGAGGTTGAAGGGGCTTTCTTTAAAACTGATACTTCTTCTAGCATTGATTTAGATACTTACGAAGAATCTGTTTCTATCAATAAGAGTGAATTGTTTTATGAAGATATCAATAGATATAGAGTAAAAGAAATTTGGTTTTTTGATGAAGAAGCTTCACAATTAAAAGTTAGAATACTTGGTATTGCACCAGTGTTGGATGTTGTTGATCCTGAATCTGGAGTAGTAAAATATCCAGAATTGAAATTTTGGATTTACTATCCTACGGCTAGAGAATATTTAGCTAAGTTTAAAGTGTTTAATGACTTTAATGATATAGCTCCTATGACTTGGGCAGATTTGTTTGAATCTCGATTTTTTGCAAGTTATATATATAAGATCACAAATGTTCTTGATAAGAGGGTTAAAGATAATTATCTCTCAGGTACAGATAGAGATGGTATAAATATGCTATTAGAATCAGACCAAATAAAAGAAGAACTGTTCAATTTTGAACATGATCTTTGGGAATATTAATATTCTTGTAATAGAAAAAAAAACGCCTGTACAATTAAAATTGTACAGGCGTTTTTTTTTATGACAATTAGACTATAGCACTATCTATCCTTCTCCTCCATAAGTACCAAGTAAACCGTAATTGTTTGTAATTTTGAAATCTTAAACTGCAACATATGAATAGTGTTGGATAGCCTAATTGACTTAAATTATTTCTACTAATTTAGCATTAAGGTATTTTGAAGCTTCATTTATAAAAGTATCTACAATCAATTGACCATGATTGGCTGTAGATGGACGAGGATCAGCTCCTGATACAGCATCATCAAGCAATGTGATATCTCTATCCTGTGGCAATCTATCTAAAGCAACCGTACCTGGTGCATACACCAATTGCAAAGAGGTTTCGCCCAGCGCGGAATGGTTAGCTACTAATAAGTCATCTGGGAGAATATCAAACTCAGCTAATGACCAAAAATGGCAATCAGGAAATTTTGCATTATATTCTTCTGCAACCTCTTTTAGTATATCAATATGTGGTTCTCCAGCATGACCTGTTAGACAAACGATAATTTTAAAATCAGCTTCTACCAGTTGTTGAAAATATTCTTGACAGCTAAGTCTTATTAGCTTTTCTGAAAATTCGACAGAATGTTTTTTGAAATTTACACCTGGATATGTTTTTATTAAATTTGCTGCTTGGTATATAGGAGGTATAACTGCACCACCAACAGACTTAGCAAGATCAATACACAAACCATGCGCTTTGATGCCATCAAGTCCAACAGGATTGTGTACACCATGATATTCTAATGCACCCCAAGGTATATATGCAATAGGTGTGTCATTTTGAATAGCTTCTATTTCTTTTGGTTTTAGTGTTTCGTATAGTCCCCACATAGTATTCGATTTTTGGTTTTATTTTTTGATTATTTCCAACTCTTGTGATAGATGAGTGGATTTTGAGCTTCATTATTAAGTAGATCTCCAATTTTTAACGTATTATAGTAGTCATCTGGGAGCACATTTTTGGTGCCATTGAATGTTGAGCCATCTGGCATGTACGCACAAGTCATAGCACGTCTAAATCCATTTGTCATATTAGGCCCAGCAGCATGTAAGCATAATCCATTATGAAACGAGCAACTCCCTGCTTTAATAATAGATGGAGCTGGTTTTTTATCTTTAAATTGTGGGTATTCATTAAATATTTGACCCATATTTGACCCTATGCCTGGTTCATCAAGTCGGGTTTCTTTTTGTGACTCAGGCATGAAGTATAGACAACCATTCTGTACAGTTACATCATCCAATGCTACCCATATACTAAGGGCTTCTCTACTGTCAAAAGACCAAAATGCTGTATCGATATGCCAAGATGTAGGATTTGCCCATGGTCTTTTAATTAGTGATTGGTCATGCCATATTCTTATGCCGTCTGATTGGGACAGTATTGTTGCCATCTCACCTATACGCTTATCAAACATCAATTCTTTTACCTTTTCATCAGTTTGCCATAAATTTACAATTTGCACAAATACATTACCAAAATATTCTGCATCTTTATTTATACCATCTGCATCTCCAGATTTAATTTCAGAATGTGGAAATTTTCTCCCTTTTCTATCAGCAATAGCTTTTTCAATAGTTGATTTCCACGTTTCTAATTCTTTAGAATCTAAAAAGTCATCTATTATTAGAAAGCCATTTTCCCGATAGGAACTTACTTGATTTGTCGTTAGTTTATTATTCATACTGCGTTGTTAGTTAGTTAATGGTTGTATGGTTAGTTTATTAAAAATAGTTATTTATTTTAGAATACTATTCCAATTTGAAGAAAAATATGCTTTTTTTATTTCGGAAACTAAATTAGTATTATTGTTATAGTTTGCTACTTTGGTCAAATCTCGATATATATAATATGACAGCCAAAATCCGTAGTGATATTTTTCTCTCAAAGATTTAGGATTAGAAATTGCAGCGTACCAATGCGTATTTACTCCTAGCTGTTTGGCAAATAATTGACCATTTTGAGCATTTTTCCACATTTCATTCGCCATCATTGTATATAATTCATGCATATCAGTGTAGGACATCTTACCAGTATCATATTTTTTTACTTCATCTTTTATTCCTAAATCAGTAATTGACACGATTTCTTCATAAATTTTGTCACCATCCATATCAAAACTGACTTTGTCCATAAATCCATTGTTGTCCGTATCTTCATAATGTACAGTTCCAAATATTGTTGGCTCTGTTTTAGAAAAATCTTGTGGTTGTAGATTTGGACCTCTCCAGCCTTGCCACCCTTGATAATATGTTGTGTTTTGATCTATACGCCAGTAACCTTCTTCAGCACCGTATAAGTGTATTCTACAATCTAATGGTGACACATAAATAAATCCTTTTCCAGAAAAATCTTTATCCCATTCGCCTCTATCCCCAGTTGCATCAGCCTGTGGATTATGATCTAAACCACCATTTTTATATCCTATTTTAAACGGATCTTTTGGATCATAAAATTCTACTCGTTCCCATCTATGACAATCATCATCTTCGTCAAATACTAACCAACATTGGTTCCATTTTCCTCTGTTATATGTTAAATCTACAACTTCATTGTGGTCAGGAAATATCAATTTTTCCATGTGTCTCCATCGAGCATCATCAAATAGAAAATCAGCAGATGTGATTCCACCTAAATGCTTGTAATTGTGTACTTGATCACTATAATCAAATCCTTCACCCATAAATTTAAGACTCATGTCAAAATCTTGTTCGTTTGATGCTCTAGTATCATTGTCCATGTCCCAAGTCATTTGAATCAAACTAGCCTTTTTACTGTATTCCCATGCCAATAATGTATCATTTGAAGAGTGATAGGCAATTGGCTCATCTACTACACGAATTGCCATTTCTGTCAATCCATCTTTATCAGGATCGTAGTATAAAAATGGATTTTCCCAATTGTATTCTAAATTTTTAATATTCCATGAAGTGATATGTACTTTGAGCATTTTACTTTTCCCATTATAATCAGCAAAAAAGTTTGCCATACCACTAAGGTCCCAGCCTTCAAATTTGAAATGCTCCCAATTTATATAACTCATCACACCATCCTGATCATCATCAAAAAACCATATAAAATGACTTTCCCATTTTCCTTTATTATCAATATTACCATTATCTACTATGATTTGCATATCAGCTCGACCATCTTGATTTTCATCTATCCAATCAACTATTAAGTCTTTTTCACTTCCATATTTTCCATCATTGTTGATATCAATCATTACACAATCACTATCTGTATCTCCTTCTATGTCGCTTGTCTTCATGTCATCATCATCATCTATCCATATTATTTTTGTGCCTGAAGGTAGGGTAGCATATAGCAAATCTGGATCTCCATCATTATCCAAGTCTTTAAATGTCGGTGCAGCAATTGGCATTGGCATTTTAAATGGTGTCAGTACTTGATTCTGTTGGTAATTTCTAAAGGAGCTTACAGATTCGTGTTGTCCAAAACACCAGTTGCTACTAATCAGAAGAATTATTATTATTATATAGTTTTTTAAATTCATATTCAAGTCAATCTTATTTTTTCCAATATTTAGGTAAGAGGTAGTTGTATTCTGGCCAATCAACTATTTCGTTTGTGCCAACTTTAATATATCTTCTACTTACTTGATTGATGTCATCTAATGTTTCGTCATGTAGCTCAGATACTAGCATATATCCTCCATTTTTTTCTGGCAACTCAATATTTACAGTATAACAATTTTGCCAGTTAGCCTTGATGTCAATTGAAATACTTTGCGTAGATATCTCTCCGTCAAGACCAATTAGTTTTAAAACTAAGTTTCCTTTTTTATCTTCATTATTATCATTGACACCATATAATTTGACATTTATATTTTGTCCTCGTTTGTAGGTGTCAGGCTTTTTTAGATATCTTCCATCTTGCATATCTACAAAGACTGCAAAAGGACGACAAGTATGATATTGTACCAATAGGCCTTGAGTAGGTTCCAAGTTTTTAATGTCATCTTTAAACCAATCCCCGGTATATCCATTATTATTGGTGAGATAGGCAAATGTTGCTAGTCCATCAGCTTCTCGAGTACTTCTAAGTATTTCGGACTCAATAGCTAAAATATAAGCTTGAAAATCTCTTCTTTTCTTAGCTGATGCTCCATCACCTAAGAAATATAAGTAAGAATCTCTATTTTTATATAGTTGTTTGCCATTGGGTTCATATGATTCATAGTTTGTAGTATATGGAGTTTTATCATCTGCAGTAAAATTCCCAAAAGTTCTTACTCCAGATTTTAAACCATTTCTACTTTGCCATTGCCAGCCAAATTCATTAACTATTATTGGCGTCGTTGCTAAATCAAATTGGGCTAAACCGTCATACTTTTTTGTCACTTTCCCAAATCGAAAAGCAGGCATATGTTCTTTTACCCATTTATCATTTACCCACCATCCATGTGCTAGTGGGTACCAGTGTATTTCATTTACTTCAAGTTTTCCTATTTCTTCGGACTTCATATATCCTAAATCCCATATTCTTGTAGGATCTAATTTTTTTAGTTCAGGGATAAGTACTCTTCCTATATAATCTTGTTTTTGTTCGTTAAGGGCATCCCAGATTACAATACTTGGATGATTACCATCAGACCAGATCCAATCTGTGTACTCTTTTTGGTATCCAGATGGACGACCTCTTAGATTCCACATTAAGTATTCGTTTTGAATCAATATACCATGCTTGTCAGCTAATTCGTACCAAAATTTTGGAAGTAATCCTATACTTACTCTGAAGAAATTCCACCTCAGTGCTTTAGGTATATTAACCATCAATTCTTCTACCCATGCTCTATCCCATGGGAGATGTGCACGGTCTCTATCTTCAAAAAACCTATTCAATGTAATGGTTGATCCATATAGATTAATCGGAGATCCATTGAGGTGAAATGCTTTGCCAACTGATTCAAAATCTCGCATTCCGAATGTGATAACTTTGATGTCTTTGTCACCGATCCATGATTGATTATCTTTAGGTTTGATACTTTCAGTGTTGCCATATAGTGGAAAAAATTTACGGTCAGCAGTAACTTCAATAATTAATTCATACAAAAATGGAGCAGCTGGAGACCACGACTTAGGATTAGAAATATCAATTTCAAATTCTATTGTTTTTGATTGTTGGCAACCTATTTTGTTTTGTATGGTATATGGTTTTGTTATTTTTAGTAGTGATGACTTTTCTCTAATTACTGCTGATAGGGTATAGTCAATTTCTGCAAACTCCATATTCCTTTCAACTATATTTACGTAGTTTTCAAGGTTTACTTTTACGATTACTTTTTTATTTTTTAGGCTTGGTAATACCAATGCTCTATGCACTTTGATAGGACCGGCAATTTCGATAAAAACATCATCCCAAATACCGGGAATATCTGTATATTTCTCTCTGTCAAATCCTGTTGCAGCTTCCTTGGGCATCCATGCTCGATCTCCCAAACGTACCAACAATACATTATTTCCTTCTTTTATAAATGCCGTTAAATCAGCGTCTATAGGAGTACTTCCTTGCATGTAAGTTCCTACATCATGGCCATTAATTACTATCTGCGTATTAAAAAACGATTTCAGTATTTTTAAAACAGCATATCTTTGAGCATTTTTTTTATTTATTTCAAATTCAAATTTATACCAACTGTACCGAGGTTTATGAGTTCCTCTAAAGTATTCCTCGTACTGTTCAATTTTTGGTGTTGCTAAATCTATTAACCCGGGTACAGGAATCGTTCGAGTAAATTCTAACGGAGGGTATGCAGTCTCTGTTTGGTCAAATGCAACTTGTCCATTAAGGTCTATTATTGTAACACTTCCTTGAGAAAAAATCGAAATGTTTGAAATTAAAATTATAACTATAAATAAAACCTGTTTTTTCATTCTTTAATTATTTTATACAAATTTTAGTTTTTCCTTTAAGTTGTTTTTCTTCTTTATTGTATCTAAATACACCATCAATACCATTAGGCAATCGGATATTCCCATCTACTTGTCCATTTTTATCTTTAGTCAATTGTACTGATATTATTCCTTCTGGATGAGCATATTCTACATTTATTTTGTCCAAAGGTCCAAAGTTTGGAGCTATTAATACACGATTAAATCCAGGTTCTAAAGGTTGTATTCCCGCAATTGTATGGATAAATTCAAAGCAAGGAGTTGCGCTCCATCCATGACAATCTGAACGTGGATTGATATCTGTCTCTCCAAATGTTGTCATACCTTGATTTAGCATAAATTTCCATGGTTTTAGCAGTGGAAAATATTGATCTCCCAATCCTGTTTTTTGAAGGGCTCTAGTTAGATAATATTTAAAATAAATAGATGTCTGAATAAGAGTTGTATCAGTTAATATCTTAGTCATTATTTCACTTTGTTCTTCTTCTGGGAAAGTATTTGTTAATATGCCCCAAATATTTGAATGTTGAGAATAAACATCTTTTTCAGGTCTCTCAGCAATTAGACCACTTTGACGAGATTGACAATGATTCAAGATAGAAATTTGTAGTTCTTTTGCAATTTTTGAGTATTTTTTTACCTCATCAGTTTTACCAAAGTGCTCAAATATTGGCAATGCATTTTGAATTGCATATACATATTGAAGAGACACATTTGCAGAATGACCATCATCTGTACCAGGAGGAATGCCATTGTCAAACCCTGCTGTCCAATCTGTAAAATTCCACCATTCGAGATTACCTAACATTCCTGTTTCATCAATATGTCGTTCAAACCAATCCAAAACAGTTAACATTCCTGGGATATATTGTTCGAGATATGCTGTATCGTCTCTGTACATGTAGAAATCATTCATTATTCCAATCCACAATAGAGAGTAAGTAGGAATCACTTGGACAATATAAGAAGGGAATCTGCTGGCAGTCAACCCCATAGGTAATCGGGAATCGTCAAAAGATTTTATAGCTTTTTTCATCAATACATCATCATTAGCAACATATAAGGCGACCATCGCTTGTATCCGAGAATCTCCGATATATTGTAACTGTTCGTAATAAGGATCTACAAATGTCTCTACAGATGAATTTCTAAGTGTTCGCCATGCCACATCCCATATCTTATTAAGTGTATCATCAGTAGTGGTAAATGAAGACAATTCTTCAAAAGGATAGGCGGTATATATTCCTTGATAATTGTCTAATACTAATGCCTCTTTATCAGTAGTAATATTAAATTGGATAAATCGATAGGTTCTCATTGCGATAGGAGCGTACATCCTATTAGTACCGCCATCAGGATATACAACGTCAAAGTATCCTTTTATTTCTTTTTTGTCATAATCCTCGTTTCTATGTCCTTTTTTCCATCCTCCATGAGCAGAATATTCTTTTGAAGCTTTATAAAATAGGGATTCAGCATACGTGATTTTTATTTTAGCGTTTTTTCCTTTACTAAAAACTAATTCTGGATGCCCTATCGTATGATGACCTTGATCTAATAAAATCGAAACTGTCGAATGAGCAGGTATGGTGACACTTTTGTCGTTTGTAAAAATATTTTTCGGCAATAGTATACCTTCACTTCTGACTACTTTGGTTATTGGTGTAGGGATATTTGTCATCTTAGGAATAGCTCTCGGAACTAAGTACCATGTACTTCCAAATAAAAACCCTCTACCAACGGCAAACTCGACTGTTGCAGCTCTAGGTGTTGCCCATGAAGAGTCATCAAACATTTTTTGTTTCCAATTCCAAGGATGTTTATCAGCATAGAGTATGTCACCTGGTCCTGCAGCATAATATCCACCTACAGAATCAGAAGTGATCGGAGTATAATCATATCCCAAATCATGATGAATTTTCCAGTTTTCATTAGGCTTGGTGTTGATGTTTACTACATTATCTTCATGTCCTTGAAGTATAAATGCGGTTTGGAATGATGTCTGTGCCGCATGTCTAAATTCACCAAAGTTGATAACTTCTGCGGCAATAATATTTTTGCCTTGAGTCAAGTATTTAGCAATGTCTACAGTTTCATATCTCCAGTTATTGATGTCTCCTCTTGCAGGACCAGTACTGACTTGTTTGCCATTGACAGACAATCTATAACGGTTATCTGCAGAAATATAGATGACAAAACTTTTTGGACGAATTGTCAATTCAAAAGTTCTCCTGTATAAAAATACGCCATATTCCATAGTAGGCGCAGTAGGATGAGTAATCCATTGTGCACCCCACGCATGTTTTAGATTGGTTACTTCTTTACCTTGAATGTTGGTTTTTGTTTTTGATTCTTGAGCACCAACACTTATCAAAACACTATTAATTAAGATGAATATTATCGTATTAATTGCAGTTGGGTAAGTGGTGAGTCTCATGGTTTGTCGTTTTGTTGTCGTTGCTGTTATCGTGATTACTTCGTTTTTACAAATCTTCTGTTAGAGATGTTATTTTTAGTTTTTACTTGCAATATATATGTCCCTGTTCCTATATCATTGACGTCAATGTTGATAATATTATAACCGACATTGTATGTCTCAGTAGGAATTGACTTTACCAATGCTCCATTAATATCTAATATATTAAGATTCGCTTGGGAATTATTATCAAAAGTTACCTCTATTGAGATGATATCTTTTGCAGGATTTGGACTAATGCTATTTATTACATTTACTGTATTTTGTTTTGGAAGATCATTTGTTGCTGTTGGGTTTTCCTCATAGTCACCTCTGAGTTCTGGATACCAATTTAGATCTCCAACTGGTAGCCCATCATGCCCACCACTTAATAGGGTAGCATTGGTGTACACTAATGATTCTGGAAGCGGCCAATTGATTAATAATGGATCTATGTTGCCAGTTTGTACATCATAGTTTCTATCAGTTAGAGCTGCTCCATTTCTCGTGTTGTCACAATATTTAATAACTTCATCTACTACCCAAGTTTCCATATCAGTATCAGTAAACTGTGGATCCATTTCTAAATTTTGAAAAGCTTCTAATCCAGGCCAGTCATTGTCATTATTAAACATTGCTTTGGTTCGCTCATGCATAAATACAGGTGTATTAATCCCATCGATAGTAGCCCACCAATCTTTTAGCGCTTGTGGAGAAAAGTATGCATTATGACTGACTTTAATTTTTTTATCGGATTCTACAAGACCATTGCTAGCCAATAAATCTATGCCAGAAGTATCTATAGAAAACATAGAAATCACTTCTCCGTCCTTGTCAAACCAAGAAGCCTCTTGTTCTGATTGAGTTTGGCCATAAGCATGAGTACCGTACAATAGATTACTTCTAAAATGAGTATTAACAAAATCTCTCATTCTTATTTGGTCTATTAGTCCAGTGAAAATGGTATTGTGTTCGACTTTTACATAGTCTGCAATTCCATCTTCTTGAAAAAGCCAAAATCCACCTGTATTGAAAACAGTGTTGTTAGTAAATATAATAGTATCTATATGTGTAGAAAACACTACATTTTGCTGTGCACCCCATGGTGGCGCTTGAGACCCAACACCGTTTCTCCATTTGCTATCTCTAACAAATAAAGAAGTATTGTCCCCCGTTATTTCTAAAAACAGTCCAGACCATGCATTCATGATGCAATTTGACAAACTTAGATTGATATTATCTCCGGCCACTTTTAGCCCTCTATTCCATTGAGATAGATATGCTCTGTCTTCATCTACTCCTGTAAAGAAAATATTTTCAAATGAATGAGAAAGTTCATCTCCAGTAAATGTGAAAAATGTTTTTATTGGATCACCAGTAGGGTACTTACCTCTCACCAACATTGGTGGTCTTTGGCTGTCATCTCCCCCAGCTACTAAGTGGATCGGAAAATCTGCAAATATAGTTTGATCCATTAGATATATGCCACCTCTTTGTAGTCTATATACTCTGTTGAGGTTAGCTCGTTCACCAGTTTCTGTGGTGTCTCCAAATATTGCTGGCACTAAATTTAATTCACCTTCATCAGTGAATGGAGCTACGTTCAGTGTGTCTTGTGCCGTCACTGAAAAAAAACAGAATGTAACACCAATAAATACGTTTAGTAAAATTCTAATTTTCATAGTATTAATTTTTTAAGGTTATTAAAAATCAGCTCTAATTCCAAGATCAATTGTTCTACCATAACGTTGGATTCTTGTGTCCCAAGGTGCTCCTTTTATGATGTCTCTATCGCCAGAATTAGAAATATTGTTTAAGTTTACAAATACTTGCATGCCGTAATATGGCAATTTTTGTTTTAGTGAGATATCCCATCTATTATAGGATTTTGAGAATCGTACGAGCTCATCATAAAAGCTACTACCTTTAAATACACTCGATTGGTACAATGTAGATACTCGTGCAGAAAAATCTTTATAGTCGTAACCAATTTGAAAATTTATAATGTCGTCTGGTTGTAGTAATAATCTATCTTCAAGGTAGCTATCTACATTTAATAAATCTCTCATAAATGTTACTGGATCTATTGGACCAAACTCTATAACCGTTCTTGGATACTTAACTTGAGAAAAAATATGTGTGTAATTAATGTTGAGTATTATTCCACTCCACATTCCGGGTAAATACCAAAGACTGGTTTGCCAATCTACTTCCACTCCTCTTACTGATGCATCAAATGTATTGTTGTCTTGAGTAAATATTACACTATTTAATGTCTCTTCCGGTAATTGGTATTCTACTGGGTCAAGAATCACTCTTCTGTCAAGTGAAAAAATCATATTTTCTATATCCTTCTGGAATCCTCCTACTGTTAGCAAACCCAACTTGTTGGACTTAAATGACATATAGACATCTATGTTTTTTGAGAATTCTGGCTGTAATTCTGCATTGTTTTTTATTACTACTTCACTCAGAATATCTGTACGTGGAGTAAATTGGAAATAACTAGGTCTTGACAAAGTATGGGTATATGCCAATCTAATATCAAACCATGGTAGTGGTTTGTACTTTAAATGTATCATTGGAAGTACAAAAGAGTTAGACCTGTTAACAGTAGTATCATTGTACAAATAGTTTTGATCTGGAAATGCAGTTTTTGTTGCATCACCATTCGGGGCAGTATATGAGGTGTTGTTATTTTCATACCTTATACCAGGAATAAATTTTATTTTTTGACCAAAATTCAATTCTGTCATTAAGTATCCTGCATATAGGTCTTCTGAACCGTTGTAGTCTTCTCTAACTGACCGATAATCATGTCTGCTATATGTCTGGAATTCATCTTGTTTTACATTGTTTTTGATTATATCTATTACGTTTTCTAACAAATCAACATCTGCTACTGCGCCTAAATTATATTCTCCATTTAAAAAATCACCATGATCAAAATCTGAATCGATAAATGCAGCAAAAGGTAAGCTTGTTGTTCCTAATGGTGCTAAAAGTTGCATATCCGGATATGCTTTTAGTATTGCATCTTTAGCAACTTGTCCACTATTGAGTCTAAACCTACCAGTATATTGAGTCTTGTCAAATGATCTGTTTTTGTGTTTGTATTTTCCACCAAATTTTAAAAACCCTGTAATGTTTTCTGAAATAGAATAGTCATATTTTAAATCCAATGTAAACGCTTGTTGTTTTTCATTTGTTATCGCTGTTGATTCATTGATGGTTTCCAGAAAGGTGATAGTATCATTAATACTTGTATATCCTAAAAGATCTGTAGGCGGTAATGTTGCATTGAGTACTTCTGATGCAATTGCATTTTTTTGTTGGAACATAAATCCAAAATTTACTGGAACATCTCTTTTAGAAGTAGAATTTGAAAGTTTGCTTTCTATTGACCATTTTCCTATTCGATGTTCCCAACTTAGTATATTGCTGAGTGTTTCTGTATCGTATTGTTCTTTTCTTGTTTCGTAATTATGCAATCGATTTGAGTTTCTTAGGTCAAAAAATTCATTGTATCGATCTATTTTTGTGACCCCTCGACTATAGAAGTTTTTAAAGAAAACTGTCCCATCACCATAGTTGTAATCCAATACCAGAGTAGCACCTTGACGCTCTACAGCTCTATATGCATCTGATAGACTGAGACTAGTAGTATGTATTTCTCTCGAATCGGTACTTAATTCTCTCACATCATAAGTTGCGCCTTGATCATTAGAACTTCTATTTCTATTTTCAATATTTGATTGTAGGTATAACCCTATTTTGTCGGAAAGAAAACGATTGCTTACATTACCTACCAATAAATAATCTGACACATTACCACTCAATCCATTATAACCCCCTTGAGCTATTACGGAACCATTAAGTCCTGGTTTTGCTGTTCTTAGTTTGAAATTAATTGATCCGCCTACAAAATTTGCATCTTGATCTGCAGTAATTGCTTTCATCAATTCGATACCATCAAGGGCATAAGGTGAGATAATACTAATATCTGTACTTCTATCTGATCCACTTGCTGCTACTGACACTCCTTCGATCATAACTTTTGTGTACTTAGGTGCGAGTCCTCTTACTACTACTTTGTTGCCTTCTCCTCCTACTCTTTGTACAGATACTCCAGGTAATCTACTCATCGTCTCAGCAACATTAGCATCAGGCAATTCTTGGATTCGTTCTGCCGACACTACGTTTTTTATCATATTAGAGTTTAATTGATCATTGATAGAGGACATTTGTCCTTTCATTTGTGCTGTAACCTCTACAGTCCCTAACTGAATACCGCTAAAGCCTAATTTAAATGATTTTTTTAACTTTTCTCCTGCTTTTAATGTTACTTCATTAACCAAATCATCATAGCCAATATATGATATGTTGATTGAGTATGTTCCTGGTGACACAGCAGCAATCGTGTAATTGCCATCTATATCGGTGACTGCATGGTGAGAAGTGCCTTCTATTATAACATATGCACCAATTAATCCTTCTCCACTACTTTTGTCTGTTATCTTTCCTGTGAGTAACGCATCTTGTGCCATTGAAACTACAGCCATCAAACTAAACGATAAGCTTATACATAGTCGAAAATAAAAGTATTTCATATAATATATTTTTTGATCATTCTCAGACTCCAAATATAATTAAAAATAGGAACACGCAAACGTTTGTGTAGATTTTTTTTTAAAAGTAAGAGTTTTAGGCTTAAGGTGGTTAGCGCTTTACCCAACCACCCATCCACCACAACATCAGATACCGAAGTCAAGATCACACTTATACAATCATCAGGTTGTACATACGAGGTTTCATTTTATATTAGATTAGAAGAAGGAAGTGGTATATTATTTATCAACATTTTTTCTCCTAATATTGATTAGGCAGTCACTATTTCTGATCCAAACATCCTAGTATTTGATTGCACAATCTACGATCGCTGGGGCAATATAATGTACAATGTGAATAATACCAATGACATAAGATGGAATGGAAAAATGAATGTTGAGCATGTAGTTTCAGGTGTTTATGTATATTATTTTAGGTATGTAGATGGGAATGAAGAAATAAAGGAAGTATTTGGAGATTTGACGGTGGTTTATTAGTTGTTGGTTGATTAGCTGTTAGCCTTTAGCTGTTTGCCAACCACCTAACCTGTCTAACCACCTCAACAACTCAACAAAATTTACAATTTTCCTTTAGTTAATAGTATTGCTAAAAAAAAAGACTTTATTTTGGGCTTGAATCATTTTTATAAAAATAAATTAATTTTTGAATTTAGCACATTTTATAGCTAAGCGAACTGCTTTCTCTAAGTCAAAATCTTTTACTAAGATTATTGTACGAATTGCTATTGCTGCCGTTGCAATAAGCTTGTCGGTTATGCTGATTACAACGATGATAATTAGTGGTTTTAAAAATCAAATATCTACTAAGGTGTTTGGTTTTTGGGGACATATTCATATTACGGATACCAATATTAATAGAACATTTGAACAAACACCAATTTCTATAAAAGATGATTATATAGATGAAATAAAAGATATTGAATGGTTAGATTACCAAGTGCCAGTATCTTACTTAGGACATGAGTTATTGGGAAAATATAAAAGTAAGCGATCATTAGGTGGAGTTAATCATGTACAACCATTTGCATTAGTAGCAGGTATAATAAGTACAAAAAAAGAGTTTGGTGCGATAATGCTTAAAGGAGTTGACGAAGATTTTCAATGGGATTATTTGCCAGGTTTTCTCCAAGAAGGGGAAGTTTTAGATTTTTCTTCAGACCAAGATAATGGTATTATTGTATCATCGGTGACTGCTAGAGCTTTACAGTTAAAAGTTGGGCAAAGGATTAAAGTCAGTTTTATTCGTAATCATGATCAACTCAAAAGAGTATTTAAAGTTAAAGGAATCTATAATACGGGACTTGAAGAGTATGATAAGCGTTTTGCAATAGTTGATTTACGAAAAACGCAGCAGATATTAGGCTGGGAAACAGATAAGGTGAGTGGGCTTGAAATATTTTTAGATGACATAGAAGATTTAGACGTAATAAATGAATATATATACAATGACATATTGCCAGCACGAATGTATTCTGAAACGATAAGAACTAAGTTTCCTTCTATTTTTGAATGGCTTAAATTACAAGATATTAACGAAGATTTATTAATGTGGTTAATGATTATTGTAGGTGTGATAAATATGATAACCACTTTGTTGATACTTATATTAGAGCGATCTCACATGATAGGAGTACTAAAAGCATTAGGAAGTACTAATTGGAAAGTGAGAAAGATATTTTTATACAATGCAATGTACATCGTTCTTTTTGGAATGGGAGTTGGGAATATTTTGGGATTAGGTATATGTTATTTACAGGATATTACTCATTTTATAACTCTTGACGAGACCAATTATTATCTATCTTATGCGCCAATTTTATTTAATTGGAAATCAATAGTGATGATTAATGTTTTATGCTTTGTAATTATAGTTTTGTTTTTGATGATACCGACGTATTTAATTACCAAAATAACTCCTATTAAGACCTTAAGATTTGACTGATATGGCAAGCCCATTATTATATCGTTTTAGATTAAATTGGAGTACATTAATGTATATCGTAACGTCATATTTTAAAAGACTAAGGAGAGTCTTTATTCATTTTTTTCAATGGTTGCCAATTGATACATCAAAATATCTTGATTCTAATAGTA
>JAZGFO010000251.1:0-5330 GCA_036479655.1 Saprospiraceae bacterium | reverse complement strand
ATAATGATGTACGTAACAAATCTGCTACTTGACCAGTACTAACACCTAACCTGTTTGCTTTTTGACGATCTATGGTTACTATCATCTCTGGTTTCCCTAGTTCGACATCTAGCTTTAATTCTTCTATACCACTAATATTCTTATTAGCAATAAAAGTTTTCATGTCTGAAGCAATATTGATTAATTTTTCATAATCATCTCCAGTAATTTCAATATTCAATGGTGGTCCTGCAGGAGGTCCATTTTTCTTTTTGTCAACAGTAATATTTACCCCAGGATAGCCCTGTAATATCTCACGTAGATCTGTCAATACATCAGAAGTATTAGCACCACGCCGATTTACAAAAGAAGTAAAATCCAATGTAATTCGAGATTTATTTGGGGTGTTACCTTGATTTCCTTGAGCAGGATCACCTGTTCCTTCACCGACTTGACCAATAAGAGATTTTACAAGGTAGTTTTTACCTGTTATTGGGTCATTATATTTTTTTATATACTCTTGAATAGTATTTTCTAACTTTATCGTTAATGCATTTGTTTTTTCAATTTCTGTACCAATTGGGAATTCACTATACACATATATTTGTTCTGGGTCACTGTCTGGAAAAAAAAGTACTTTGGGTGGAAATATTCCCATTAATACGAATGAAAAAACCAGCAATCCGAATGTTAAAATAAACATCATATAAGCTCTCCAACCTCCAATAGAAAAACGTAGTAATTTTTCGTATCCGTTTTCAAGTAGGGGTAGTAATTTGTTTTGAAACCACTTTATTATTGGATTTAGTACAAATCGAAATAGGATATTGGCAAGTCCAAATAAAATAAGAATATTACCAAAAGCCACAAGCCCTTTGGTGCCAGCATTTAAACCTAAAAACAAAAAGATACCACCTATAATTATAGTTGTAAAACTAACAAGAAATAGTTTTTTAAAACTGGAGTGTTTTTCTTCGAGTTTCATATACATCGCTGTCAAAACAGGATTGATTACCAAAGCGACAAATAGAGAAGATGACAAGACCATAATTAAAGTAATTGGAAAATACTTCATAAATTGACCCATCATACCTGGCCAAAATCCCAAAGGAATAAATGCGGCTAATGTAGTAGCAGTCGAGGCAATAATAGGCCACGCTACCTCACCCACACCATACTTAGCAGCTTCTTTATTTGAGTATCCTTCATCAATATATCGATAGATGTTTTCTACAACTACGATACCATTATCCACCAACATACCTAGGGCGAGAACAAGACCAAAAAGCACCATCATATTAAGTGTAATACCTAGTGTATTGAGAAGTATAAATGACAGCAACATTGATAACGGTATAGCGATACCTACAAATAATGCATTCCTTAATCCTAAGAAAAACATCAATACTATAACTACTAAAATAATTCCGAAAATAATATTGTTTTCTAAATCTGTAACTTGAGCAACTGTCTTGTCCGTCATATCATTTGTTTTTGATATGATTAATTTTTCAGGAAAGACATCTTTTTTTGCTTTAGCAATAATTGCATCAATTTTACGTGAGGCATTTATAAGGTTTTCACCACCACGTTTTTTAATGTCGAGCATTACTACAGGTCTACTAAATTCTCTAGCATAACTTGTTTTTTCTTGTTCTTTAAAACTTACCGTTGCAACATCCCGAAGATAGACGACTTTTTGATGTTCGTTCTTGATAATTACATCTTCTATTTTTTGAGGATCTTTATATTCACCTACTACACGGACGCTTCTCATCACACCATTTTGTTTGATGTCTCCACTCGAAATAGTCATATTCTCATTTGCAATAGCACCTGCAATATCATTAAAACCAAGCTTCAAACTTTCCATTTTAGAAAGATCAATAGCGATTTCCACTTCTTTGTCTTGTACCCCACGAATATCTACTCCACTTATTTCTGGTAAATTCTCAATTTCGTTTTCTAAGTACCCACCATATTGTTTTAGTTGTTCCATTGAAAACTCGCCCGATAGATTTACATTCATTATAGGCATCATTTCGCTTATATTAAATTCTATAACATTAGGATCCATTGGCAAATCCTTAGGAAAATCTTTGTCTGCTTTCGCAACATCTACTTTGTCTTTTACTTTTCTTAGTGCTTCGTCAGGAGAAAAATCAGTATTAAATAATACTTCAATAGAAGAAAAACCTTGCTTGGATGTTGATGTAATCTTGTCAACACCTGAAATTTGGTTTATCTCTTTTTCAAGTGGTCGTGTTATCAATTTTTCTATATCAGTGGCAGAATTTCCTGGATATACCGTAGTAATAAATATTTGTGGCATTACCACTTCTGGAAATGCTTCATTTGGCATAGCATTGTAAGATTGAATACCTGCAAAAAAAATAATTGCAGTTATGACCAATACTGTTGCTTTGTTATTTATGGCCCAATTAGATAAGGCGTTTGTTTTATATATCATGGTTGACGATGGTAGTTATGAATTAAACAATACACGGAGCAATTAAAATATTTGATAATAATTATTAGTATATCGATATTTCTTGTGCTGTACTTACACTTCTAGAACCTTCGTTTATAAGTATATCATCTTTTGATAATCCTTCACTGATTAAACTAAATTCCTCGTAATTACTTTTTACTACGATTGGTTTTTTTATTACGATGTTTTTCAAGTCCTTTTTTTCTACAGTAAACACAAAGTCGTTTCCATCTTCATCGATTTGTACCAATGTTGTAGGAATAACAATACCGTTTTTGGTGTGAAAATCTCGAATTCTAATATCCGTAAGTAAGTTAGGCTTGATAGCGCCACTTCTGTTTGGCACATTTATACGAACCTTAAAAGTTCTATTTTCTGGATGAATACTATTGCCAATTTGCGAGATTTTAGCATTTATTTCTTTGTCTAGTGATTCTAAACTTATGACCGCTTTATTACCTCTTTTAATTGATTTTAAATAGTTTTCTGCCACATCAGCTTCAATGTACATATTGTATAAGTTTATGATCTGCGCTAAAGGCATTTGTGGAGAAGCAAGGTCACCTTTTACAACCAACAAGTCATCTATTACACCACTAAAAGGGGCTCGAACGATGTAGTTTTTTAATTGAGAATTAAGTGTTGCTATTTTATTCTGTAATGCTTCTTTATTATTTTGAGCTATCAAGTACTGCATCTCAGAACCAATTTTTTGATCCCATAATCTTTTTTGTCTTTCAAATGTTGTTTTTGCTAATACTAATTGACTTTCTACTTCTAAAATAGACTTTCTCAAAATTGTATTATCAATTTGAAACATTTCTTGTCCTTCACTGACATTTTGTCCTTCTTTGATATATACATTAGTTATTAGACCACTTGAAATAGGTCTAACGCCAATATTTTTATCCGTTTTTGTATTTCCCTGGATACTAATAAAATGCTCAAAATTTTGTGGGGAAATTTCTAAAGTACTTACTAATTGCAGTTTTTTGATTGTATCTAAATCAGAAAGTCTTTTTTCAATATTGATAATAATATTACTGATACTATCTTTAATTTTTTCTTGTTTCGCTTTTTCTATTTTTAGACCAGCGATTGAGTTTGGCAAAGGAACCTCTTTGACCTTTTCTTTCTTACAAGAAAACAGTAATAGTGTGCTGATTAAAATAATCATTATTTTTTTCATACTTATTATTATTGTAATTGTTTTTAACATTTTATATTTATAGATTACCCAATGCAATATCCAATTCCACCTTAGCGTGCAGCATATCATACAGTGCAGATATTACTTCTGATTGGGCTTTGTACAAATCGTTTTCTGCGAGTGTGGTTTCGATACTTGATCCCAAGCCTTCAGTAAATTTTATTCTTGTTTTATCATATATGCTTTCGGTCATTGCCAATGTTTTTCGTCTATTTTTTAGATTTCTAAAAGCATTTTGCATTGCTATTTGTGTGTTTTTAACTTGCAGCGACATAGCGTTTGTAAATATTGTTTTTTGGACATTTACTTTATTAATATTTACTTTTACTTTTTCTATTTTAGCGCTTTTTTCGCCACCATCATATATTGGTATTGCAACATTAAAACCCACTACACCAGTCGGAAGAAATCCAGTTTCATCACTTGAAAAAATATTTCTCCGTTGAAGAGATTCTTTCATACTCGCAAATGCTCCAACCGATGGATAATAACCCGCCTTGTTTCTTTTTAGGTCGAGTTGATTTAGTTCTTGAGCTTTATTTAATAGTTGATACTCCACCCTGTTTTCTGGCTCTATTTCAATGTTAGAATCTGTATTTGAAGCATTAAATTTTATTATCAATTGGTCAATATTATCAGATAAACTTATGTTATTATCAATTTGATAACCCATTTGGAATTTTAATAGGTTTTTTGAAAGTTGAATTATCCCATCTATGTTTTCTTGTTGTGTGTTTAGATTATCAAGAGACAATTGCAAACGATCGACATCCAAGCTTTCTGCAAATCCTTCTTTGTAGATCGCTTTAACTTCAAAAAGAGATTTTTTAATAGTCTTGATATTGTTTTCTACAATGTTATAATTTTCTTTTGCAATCAATATTGAAAGGTATGCTTTCGTAATATTGGTTTTTACAGTTTCTTCAGAGGATTCTATTTTTTTGCTTGCCAATTCTCTATATAATCTTGCTGCTTTTAGACCATAAAGATAAGAACCATCAAAGACGATCATACTTGCACTTAATTCTGCATTAAGCTGTTGAGGTTGTACAAATCCTAATTCAAAAGTTTGTGGCGGTCCTTGGGTTGTAGTAGGTAAACCTTCTGCTTTCAAAATATTATAAACCGCTGGACTAATAAAATCTTTTACCGGCGATTTGGGTGTAAAGAAAAAGTATGAATAATCTACACCTCCCCTTACTTTAGGCATACCTATAGATTTCACTTGATTGATATCATTGTTAGCATTAATCTCATCAAGCTCAGCAAGTTTTATTGTAGTATGGTTGTTAATCCCATAATCAATAGCTTCTTCGAGCGAAAACTTCTGTTGCGCATTTATTGTGATGCTTAACAAAAAGAAAGCTCCTGATAACAAACCTATTTTTATATTATTCATTCTGTGTTATATTAATTTAAATATCTTTCCTACTCATTATCATTAATAATAGAGTAAATAGATATTAGCTGCAAATATCACACAATCAAACGTTAAATATGCTTTTATTCGGTGAATTGTCAATTATTGGCATTGGATTGGTGGCTATTTTGGTTGTTGATTTTTGCTGCCAACTCTTGATTGTTTTTATACTTACGCAATGGATTGACAGTATGGGCTAATATATGACACTACTAGTCATGAAAGAAATA
>JAZGFO010000250.1:0-19945 GCA_036479655.1 Saprospiraceae bacterium | reverse complement strand
TTCTGGTCTCAATGATGGTGCAATGGCTTCGATTATTGCTTCCGAAAGTGCCATAAAAAAATACAATCTAAAGCCAATTGCAAGGATAGTATCATCCGCTGTCGTCGGTGTCGAACCAAAAATCATGGGAATTGGACCTGTAAAAGCAAGCCAAAAAGCATTAAAAAAAGCAGGTTTATCTCTTAGTGATATTGGAATAATAGAACTAAATGAAGCATTTGCCGCACAGAGTCTTGCTTGTATCAGAGCTTTAGGTCTAAAAGATGATGATCCTCGTATCAATAGAAATGGGGGAGCAATTGCGATAGGGCATCCGCTTGGTGTTTCAGGGACAAGGATTACTTATTCGGCGGCATTAGATTTACATATTACTAATCAGAGATATGCTTTGGCTACCATGTGTATCGGAGTAGGTCAAGGATATGCGGTGGTGATTGAGCGAATTTAGTATGTTTGTCGCATGTCGTGATTAGTGTATTATATATAATATTTTGTCTTGAAAAGAAGGAGTGTAGTATATTGCAGATTGCTATTAATTATGTATTTTATTTTAAATGTCTATTTTTTAATAAATATGTTGATTTTTTATTTTTACTCCCATTCTTTATTTCTCCAATCGCTGCCAGCCACCACATTAAAATCAACGCACTATCTATTTTGGCGGTGATTGTATTTCAGTTGGACATTTTTGACTAAAAATAACGAATATTTATATTTTTACACACCAATCTGTTTTTATCTCAATTTGATCAAAATATTCTAAAATTATAAATGCCGAAATATAGTGTAGTGGTTAATAATCTGATGAGTGCAAATAATGTTTTGATTTTACACGAAACCGAAAACGAGTATTTGATTTTGTGGGCACTTTAATGCTTTTTATTCTAAACACTCGATTTTGATTATTTTTTATTAGTTTAGCAATTAATAAATAGCACAAATAGGTAAAAAATAGTCTTATAAGTACTTCGGAAGAAATATATAATAAAGTAGTAGATGGTAACAAGCAAGTAATTGCTGAGTTGTACAATACACTATTGCCAAAACTAAATACATGGATAATTAACAATAATGGTCACAATGGTGACGCTAAAGATATCTTGCAAGAAAGCTTATCTTCTATCATTATTGCGCACACAAAAAAGAAAAAAACTATTCCAAATAATTTTGAAGCCTATCTTTTCAGTATTTGCAAATACAAGTGGTTGGACCATTTAAAAAAAAGAAATATTAAAAACAGGGTAACATTTGACACCGCTTCAATACATATTAGTGAATCCTCTATACAAGAGGAATATATATTGATGGAATACGAGCAAAAAAAGTATCAAATACTTGAACGTACTTTCTTATTATTAGGAGATCTATGTCAAAGATTACTAAATTTAGTGAAAGAAGGACTAAGTGCTAAAGGTATTGCTGCAGAATTGGATATGACAAGTCAATCAACAGTGAATAGAAGAAAATTTGCTTGTATGCAATCATGGAGAAAAAAATTGCAACAGGACAATGAATTTAAGTTATTGAAAGAAGATGAATAAACTATTTGAAAAATATTACAATAAGACACTTGCTAATGATGAGTGTAATAAATTAGAACATCAATTTGAACAAGATCGAGAATTGTTGGGTGATTATAAAGCATTTGTCATGATGATGGAGCATATTGCACATAGACCAAAAACTATTGCCGCTCTAAATAACTTAAATGAAGTACATCAAGGTTACAAAGCTGTAAAACCACCTAAAATAAAAAATGATTTAAAAAAGGTATTAATATATTTAAGTATAGGGCTGTTAATTGGTCTAACTGTATATTATTACGTCTCTAATCAAACCAATGCTGAAATCGCACCAACTAATAATTTATATGCTCAGTATTTTAAACCTGCAACGATATCACTCACTACTAAAGGGGACAATCAGAGTAACTTGTTAAATATAATAAATACAAATTACCGTACTAAAAAGTACCAAGAAGTCATCAATGATTTTGAAAAATTAGAACAAACAACTTTGCAAGACAAAAGATTAATACTTATGTTAGGAAATGCGTTAATAGCAATAGGAAACCATGTCGAAGGACAAAAAACACTTTTACCTCTAAAAGATTCAAATCAATTTAAAAATGAATATTTATGGTATACTGGGTTGTCCTACTTAGCAGAAGACAAAAAAGATTTATCAATGTTATTATTAAATCAAATACCAAAATCAAGTAACTATTTTGCTAAGGCACAAAAAATCATTGCTGCGATATAAAGATTAAATAAACTGCACATTAGATGTTTTCGCCAAAATATTTTCCTTGTACAACTTACGTTTTAAGCTCTTTGTAATAATCTACAGCTTTAGAAATCATAGCTTCATTGACCTCAATATCGTAGGTGCAATCACCAATACTATTGAGTAAAGAAAACTTGATTTTTCCGCTTTTATTCTTTTTATCAAACTTCATTTTTGCTATTAGAATACTTAAGGGTGGTATCATTCCTGGGTGATGTCCAAATATTAGAATTAATGATTTTGCTACATGATCAATATCGGCAATTGTGATATTATCACTATTATTCTGATAACTTAAATGTGTTTCCAAAATCATACCTATAGCTATAGCTTCACCGTGTAACAAAGGTAAAGTACTTGATAGATTATATGATTCTATAGCATGACCTAACGTATGTCCAAAGTTTAGAATTTTTCTTACTCCCCTTTCTAAAGGATCACTATCTGTAATTTTCTTTTTAAGTTTTACTGACTCTACAATTATATTATTCCAATCATGGTCTTTTAAGTTAGCGTACTTATAAGTATCAAAGCCTTCTTTATCAGATATCAGCCAGTGCTTTATGACTTCTGCATATCCACTTCTCAGCTGTGCCATAGGTAGTGTGTCCAAAAACTCAGTAAAAATAAAAACTGCTGTTGGCTCTCTAATTATCCCTATCATGTTTTTATAATCATGATAATCCACTCCCAATTTTCCACCTACTGAAGCATCGACTTGTGATAATAATGTAGTAGGAATCTGCACAAAATCCATTCCCCTCATAAAAGTACTTGCGACAAATCCACCCATATCACCAATCACACCACCACCAAGGTTGATACATAGACTATGGCGATCTACACTATAAGACAACATCATATCCCATATTATTTGGCAAGTTGTCAATGTTTTATTTACTTCTCCAGAAACAATTTCGATGATTTTAATATCATCCTTTATTTTTTTATTAAAAATCGGCAAACAATACTTTTTAGTATTTTCGTCAACAATAATAATTACAGATGAATACTTATCACTACTTACTAACTCCAATAAGCGTTGCCAATCATTTATAAGAATATTATAATTACTACACTTAATCTTCATTATTGTTTTTTATTAATTTCCCAGAAAAACCTTGTGAATTTGTAGACCAAGCTTCAGGTTTTCCATCAAACAGCACCTTTGTTTTAGCCCAAGTTTGTTTAAATAATTCTGAATGTCGGTAAGCATTCAAAGAATCCTCATCATCCCAAATACTATAAGTAAAACACACATTGCTGTCATCTATCGTTTGTAACATTTCGACAAAATGACACCCTTCTCTATTCGCTATTTTATCCTTAGCATCGTTCCATATTTCAATGAAATCACTAATTAATTCAATCTTAAAAGTTAGTTTTACTATTCTTGTTATCATATCTTTATCTGCAGAAATTATATAGTTTTCATATTCGTTAATAGGGATCTACATCGATTTTCATCAGCACGGATTTAAATCCATCAGAAGTCTTAAGCACGGTTCGTTGATGCAAAATTAAGCTTTTTATATAAGAAATCATCTTAGCCTTCTTTTCAATTTTTATAATAATATTTTGCAAATAAAAACTTTTTACTCTTGCTACTCCTGGCTGAGCTGGTCCCACAACTCTATTACCTAATTGTTCTCTTAATTGATGTGCCATATACCTAGCAGCATCCTCTACCACTCTAGGTTTTTTATGCTTTAGCTGAATAAATATCATTCTAAAATATGGAGGATACACAAATCTTTTACGCTCTATCGATTCTCGTTGATACATTCTTTGAAAATTATTATTCATTATTTCCATTATCACAGGATGACTTGGAGAATAAGTCTGAATTACAACTTTCCCTTGCTTTTTCCTTCTCCCTGCTCTTCCTGCAACTTGCGTGAGCAATTGAAATGTTCGTTCTCCTGCTCTAAAATCTGGAAAACGAAGAGAGTTATCAGCATTTAAGACACCAACGACTCCAATATTATCAAAATCAAGTCCTTTAGTTATCATTTGTGTGCCGACCAATATATCAATTTCTCTAGAACCAAAATCTTCTAATATTCTAGTATAAGCATTTTTGGTTCTTACTGTATCATAATCCATTCTCTTAACCACAACATCAGGAAATATTTTTCTTATATCATCTTGTATTCTTTCTGTTCCTACACCAACTTCTTCTAATACATCATTGCCACAACCAGGACACTGTCTCGGATTTTTGTTTCTATATCCGCAATAATGGCACTTCAACTCATCAAAAAACTTATGGTAAGTAAGTGTCACATCACAGTTTTGACATTCTCCTTTCCATCCACATATTGTACATTGTAATGACGGCGCATAACCTCTTCTATTCTGAAACAATAATACCTGCTCTTTATTCACCAATGCAGTATTGATCACTTCTATAAGTCTCAAACTAAAATATCCATTTACCTTTCCTGTTTTTTGTGCTTTTTTGAGATCTACAATCTCTATATCAGGCATAGCTACTTTTCCATGTCGCTCTGTCAACTCTACCAATCCATATCTGTTCTCGATGGCATTGTCATAACTTTCAATACTAGGTGTAGCTGTACCTAAGATTATTTTCGCCTCTAATTTCTGCGCCAGATATACAGCACAATCTCTAGCATTGTATCTAGGTGCCGGATCATTTTGTTTGTAAGAAGGGTCATGTTCTTCATCTACTATAATCAATCCAAGGTTAGAAAATGGTAAAAATAAACTCGACCTAGCGCCTAAGATTATTTTTTTACCAATTAATGCATCTTTCCATAATTCTACTCGCTCATTATTATTCATACGACTGTGAAAAACAACAACATCCTCACCAAATACAAGCTGCAATCGGCTTACAATCTGAGTTGTAAGTGCAATTTCTGGCAGAAGATACAATATCTGCTTGCCTTCACTAATAGCATTCTTAATCAATTCCATATACACCCTTGTCTTACCACTTCCTGTCACACCATGCAATAGACATATCTTCTTCTCTTTAAAAAAACCATCAATATTTGATAGTGCATTTATTTGTTCTGTCGATAATGTCGGTAGTTCACTCGATGCAGCTTCGTAGACCAATCGACTAACCTCTTTATCATATAGATCCACAATTCCCTTTTTTTCTAACGCACGTAGCGCGCCTATTGAAGCTCCACTTAATTCGTAGATTGCGGAGCGAGGAACTTCATTACTCCCACGAGACAAACTCACATAGGCAAGTAGTGCATTAGTCTGATGATCTGACCGTTTGATAAGTTCAAATGCAGGTGCAAGTTTGGTTTGGTCTTCATAAGTAGGCATCAAACGAATAAAGCCCACCATTTTAGGCTTATATTTTGGCAGTAATTTTTCTTTAAGTGTAACAATATTTTTATCTATCAAACTTCTAATAAGAGGATAGACGGTTTTTTTGTTTAGCAAATCTTTTACTTCTTCAATAGTAAGTTCGTTACGAATAGACAAGGCCTCTGCTACGATATATTCGTTGTCAGTAAGATTAGAAAAATCATCTTGAAAATCGTCATGTAATAAAAGTCTTGTTTCACTGCTCAGCCTTAGTCCACCAGGAAGAGCCACATGCATCACTTCGCCAATTGTACAACAATAATAGTCAGCCATCCACTGCCAAAACTCATATTGATAATAATGAATAATAGGCTCGTCATCAATAACAGATAATATATACTTGGTCTTATATTCAAGGTTTATTTCTTCATGTAGCTCTACTATGATACCTGAGTATAACTTATTGCGCAAAGGGACTTCAACTCTGATTCCAAAATCTACATCCTTTCTCATTTCTGAAGGGACCTGATAGGTATAAGTCTTTGGTACTGCAAGGGGCAGAATAACGGTTACATAATTATTTTTAGGCGTATCTGTCATATTCGGTTTTATCAAGACTATAAGTATTGCAAAAATATGATAAATTGTTAAAAAGAATATTGCATGGTGATTTTTATCAATATAGTTGTTATAGTAGATATTGAATTACAAGACTGCTATCACGATTTCATCAAGACTAACTTACTTATTTTACCTTTAAAAACAACACTATTTATTTGCATGTTAGTAATCATAAACCCACTAATAGTCCAAGCACAAGACGAATGCGGAATGAGTAATAGTGACCAAAATGACATTGCAATAACTTTTACTGGCTGTGATAACCATGAAAAATATTTTCAAAATGCTCCTTTACCCTTCCATTCGGTTACTGCAAAAGAAGTTAATCTCTTTATCCACATAATAAGAGATGGAAATGGATTGCAAAATTATCAAAATTCACCCACGGACATTGCGAAACTCAATAAAATAGTAGCAGATATGAATACAAAGCTTCAAAACATGGAACCACAAACCCTCTTGATGTCTGTACACCTCCAAGTGTTTATATTAGTGATGCAAAAATAAGTTTTAATCTTACAGACATTAGATTTTAATGATGGTAAAATATCTCATTCTTCAACCGTACTACTCTAAGACCTACGATCCATTTGATCATGAAGAAGAAGACATACGCAATGTGATCATTATTGATAGCATTATGTACATGTCTTCTCGAGGAGGATGTGAAGATAAGACCATAGAGTGTTTCAAATTTGCAAGGTTTAATCTTGAAGGTGGTTTTATAGATGCAAACTTCATCCTCTTTTTCTTATTTAAAGATCCTAAAAAGTATTATTATTAACTATCCATACAGAGTCGCAATAACAATCATATTGAACCAATAATATGATTTATCGACCAGAGTAATTAACAACCATCTATACTATTTCTTGCATTATAGCCAAAAAAGTATGACCTTTGCAAGTAATTTACGATATTGAGAATTATTAGAAAATAAAACGACGAAAGCATGTTGAATAAAGTGATGTTAATTGGACATTTAGGTAAAGATCCTGAAGTAAGACATTTAGAAAGTGGAGCTGTAGTAGCTCAGTTTTCAATGGCCACATCTGAAAGTTATAAAGACAAATCTGGCGAATGGAAAAACATAACTGAATGGCATAATATTGTGGCGTGGAGAGGACTTGCAGAAGCAATAGAAAAAAATCTCAAGAAAGGTAACCTTGTCTATTTAGAAGGAAAAATAACTACTCGAAAATGGCAAGATAAAGATGGTAACGATAGATATAGTACAGATATCGTGGCTAATACGTATAGAAAATTAGATAAAAAAGAAGATAGTGGATATTTTCCAACTGCAGATAATGAACCAAAGAAAACATCTTTTGTTTCTGAAAAAAGTAGTGCTGTCGATGTGCCTAGTGCTACAACACTGACAAGTAATGCAACACCTGATGTTAAAAAAGTAAGTGCACCAGAAGATGATTTGCCATTCTAAATTGATATCTGTATAGCACTCTATTTTGGTCGCTATAAAAATTATAACAAAACAAATAAAATTGGACACAGAGCCTCCTTCGAGCCCCATTGGGTATATATTTTTTACTTCAATACTGTTATTCTCTAGTGGAATGGCCTTTTCGTTCATTTTTCTTTTATTATTAATTATTCTTTCTGCCTTAATTTCTGGTAGCGAAATAGCTTTTTTTTCACTTGATTCGAAAGATATTATAGCTCTTAACAAAGAAGATTCTAAATCTGCATCAAGAATATTATCACTAAAGAAAAACCCAAATAAACTACTATCTACAATTTTGATTGGTAATAATTTTGTCAATATTGCAATTGTTGTTGTATCAAATTATCTACTTTTAAAAAGTCTTGGTCAAACAAGGTTACAGAAAATGGGACAATGGTTTTTTGATAATGGTTTTTCATGGATAGGAAATGTTGATACATTATCAATGTTAGTCAATCTATTAATTACTGTTGTAGGTGTCACATCAATCTTAGTACTATTTGGAGAGATAGCCCCAAAAATATACGCAAATTTGAACAATTTAAAATTTGCACGATTAATGTCTGGACCATTATCATTTTTGTCTATACTGTTTAGTCCATTATCTAACACACTTGTAAAATGGTCCAACAAGTTAGAAACCAAAATTAAAAATTCGAGTAGTTATCAATCAAGTACTACAAAGGAAGATATAGATACAGCCATTGACCTCACAGTCGCCAACGATAAAAACGCTAAAGAAGCAAAAGATATATTAAAAAGTATTGTCAAATTTGGAGAAGTATCCGCAAGTCAGATAATGCGAAGTAGAGTCGATGTAGTCGCAATAGAAATAACCGACAAATTTGATGAAGTGATGCGTATTGTTAAGGAAAGTGGATATAGTAGAATACCAATTTTTGAAAATGACTTTGATACTTTAATTGGTATTCTTTATGTAAAAGACTTATTAGGACATTCTGACAAAGAAAAAGATTTTAATTGGGGTGCATTGGTTAGAAAATCTATCTTATATGTTCCAGGTTCAAAAAAAATAGATGACTTATTAAGGGAATTTCAGCTCAAACATACGCATATCGCAGTAGTAGTAGACGAATATGGTGGCAGTGAAGGTATCGTAACACTTGAAGATGTAATGGAAGAAGTATTGGGAGATATTAAGGATGAGTTTGATGATGATGACAATGTAGATTTTATAAAACTCAGTGAAGGTAATTATATTTTTGAAGGAAAATCTCTGTTAAATGATGTGTGTAGGGCAATTGATGTAGACACCAATTACTTTGACAATATAAAAGGCGAGGCTGACTCATTGGCTGGGTTGATTATCGAAATACAAGGTGTCATACCAAAAAAGAATACAGAAATAAAGTATAGAGAACTCTCATTAAAAATTGTATCTGTATCTAAAAGGAGAATAGAAAAAATAAATTTAAGAATTTTGAATTAATAATAGTAGTATTCATTATGCGATCAATTGTCTTTATAATTTTTGTTTTAATTTTTGTGTCTTGCAAAGATGACAATGTATATTCTCCAAAACCTAG
Organism: Saprospiraceae bacterium; assembly: GCA_036479655.1. Taxonomy (GTDB): domain Bacteria; phylum Bacteroidota; class Bacteroidia; order Chitinophagales; family Saprospiraceae; genus CAJXUU01. The sequence continues at coordinate 10,735 of JAZGFO010000250.1, read as the reverse complement.
AATGTACCCAAGAGTAATGTTTCCTGTAAAAGATTATAATACATTTGATTCTGAAATCTGCCATTTCAAATTTAAAAAACCAACTTACGCAGTAGAAAAAACCAATATGAAGTTTTTTAATGAAAAACCAACCAATTCTTGCTGGTTTGATCTTTATATAAAGGAATTAAACTGCTCTATTCACTTTAGCTACTCACCAATAGATAATAAAAATACAATTGACAATCTGATTACTGATGCATTTGTATTAGTAGCAAAGCATAATGTGAAGGCTGAATACCGAAATGAAAAGGTCATTAAAAATAAAAATGGTGTCAATGGTTTATTGTTTGAAATAGAAGGCCCAGTCGCCTCTCCAATAAATTTTTATATGACAGATAGTATCAATCATTTTGTAAGGGCATCGGTATATTTTAATTCTACAGTAAACCCAGACTCAATAGCACCTGTATTGGATTTTATTTCCACTGATGTAGAAGAAATTTTGCGAACTTTTAAATTTAATTAATTCCTCAGTTAGTTGATAATTCTTCTTGTGTATTCAAATGTAATAGGTATAAAAAACTAATTGTACGATTATATTAAAACTACACTGTAAATGCATTTACAATTCTACACTATCCGTTCATTGTCAATTCTTTATAATAAATTAGATGCCAGGAATTATTTAATTTCGTATACCGTTTTTCCATCGAAAAGAGTCCTCCATTTGCAGAAATAAACTCTGTAATAATTCCATTAACATTAGTAAATGACCGTTCAAAAGTTCCTGCTTGATTATTAAAAGCTCTGTGTAGTTTCCAAGTTTCTTGCTGCCAAGTTTTTGGATATATCCCAGCAGAATCTATGTTTGCCCCCATTCCCTGGAGAGGAAATAGTATATGATCCAATTGAAAAATACTATCAGAATGAAAATTATCATAGAAACTATAAAAATCAGATGGCAAAGTTCTTTTTCCCTGTTCTACCTTAGGTATATCGGTAGGAATATCAATTGTATGATGCACATTATTATTACTCATTTTCTTAAAAAAGAAAACCATAATTAAAATTGCTAAAAAAGTAATTATAAATTTAAATAGATTCTTTTGCATATACTAATATGTATTGATTATATAAAACATAGCTAATATCAAAACGCATATTATAATCATCTTTAATTACCGTTCCAATAAAACTTCCACTGGTTTCTTCTATTTTGAAATGATTAATTTTAATGTGTTTTTTAAAGTCCAATCCCCGTTTACCATAGCACTTATATAACGCTTCTTTAGCTCCCCAAATTATATGAAGGTATTCTATTTCCTGATCGGCAGCAATCATTTTTGCTTCATATTCAGAAACAAACTTATGTTGTATTCTGCCAATTTTATTTACAAAATACTGAATATCAATACCAACAATAGATGGAGAAGCAATAACTGCAACCTTGTCTCGACTATGACTTATTGACACATGATATTGAGAATCTATGAGGTGTGGTTTGCCATGATTATCTTTTACAAATTCTCCTCTAATACTTCTTCCTGACATGATATGAAGCAAATATCTTGAACTTAGCCATTCAACTTTTTTACGACTACTTAATTCTGTAATAATAACAATTTCCTCATTGTGAATGTCTAATTTCGATTCAAAATAATCAATACTTTCTACAACATCCCAAATGGCTAATTCAAAATTTTCTTCATTTTGTATTTTATTTTTTACTGGCATAGCATCAAAAGTATAAAATCTTTATGCATGACTAACCCTTTCCCAATAAAACTTTCTATTTTTGCATCACTAAATCAATCAATCAGACTCAATCATCACTAATGATACTTACAGACAAAAGAATATTAGAAGAGATAAAAAACGGTAATATCGTTATAGAGCCTTACGATCCATCATGTCTGGGGACTAATAGTTATGATGTCCACTTAGGAAAACACTTAGCGGTTTATACAGACGAGGTTCTTGATGCAAAAAAACATAATAAAGTAAAACACTTTGAAATTGGAGAAGAAGGGTTTGTAATTCAGCCTGGAACATTGTACTTAGGTGTGACAGAAGAATATACAGAAACGCATTCTACAGTACCATTTCTCGAAGGAAAATCAAGCATCGGTAGATTAGGTATAGATATACATGCTACTGCTGGTAAGGGTGATGTTGGATTTTGTAATTCTTGGACATTAGAGATATCATGTGTCCACCCAGTACGAGTATATGCCGGTATGCCTATCGGGCAATTAATCTATTTTATGGTAGAAGGTGACATCGAAAACTACTATAACAAAAAAGCAAATGCCAAATATATCAAACGAACGGAAAAGCCCGTAGAAAGTATGATGTGGAAAAATAAATTTTGAGGTTTAGTCAACTATACTAAAAAAGTGTGGTGTGCTACAGTGACGTGTACTGAAAATAATATTTGGTGATATGCTGCTACATATTGTATGTAACACAAGTTTGATTGACACGTGTCTCATTTCAATTTATTGAATTAACTATAGCTTTTAGTTATTAATGTGTTGTATTGATGGTTTACACTATATATCTATGTAATAACATTGTAAAAAATAATTACTTTGTTTACCCATTAGGAAAAGAAATAGCACTGAATTTGTGACTTGACGATAATTTCAATTGACTCTTCAGAATACTTTCCAGATCGATTTATCACTTTATTTCTTTCTCCTGTAAGCGTAATCCTAGTAAGTGAAAATCCAGAAATAGTACATTTAGTGTCAAAATCAAAATTATAATGCTTGGCATAAATTCCTTGCATAGCCCTAAACAGACCAGAAGCTATATTTCCTGAAGATTGATTATTCAATATAGGTGTTGGATCTGAATTCTTTTTTTGTGAAAAATATTTTTTATGAGCTCATTTTGAGTTTTCAACTCAATGATAATTTACGCTTTGTCATCTTTGTTGGTTTTACATAATAAATTCCATTTTTCATAGTGATTTCTATTGATGGATCTGAAGATGATAGTGTTGATTTTGCATCATTTGAAGATATTTTCCAAGAAGTTACATTGTCTGGACTAAGATTAATCAATTGGTATTGACCACATCCTAAATCTTCATAATCAAAATTACCGACACAAGTAGAAACTACTTGTTGTACACACCAATCATCAATAACTATAAAAAGATTGTTATCACCCGTAGGACTAGATCCTGCAAACGCAATCTCCAAACCATCGTAATCACCAGGTGACACAAATTCATAGTATGTCCAAGGTACACATTCTCCAGGAGAGAGCATGAGATCTTTGGAGATAATAGTCGGACCACCACTGTAAGAAACAGTCATACTCATACTAGAGAATTCTCCAATGGTAGAAGTGCTCATTAATTTTTTTCCAGTAATAGCGTAGGTCTGACCGGACAAAAAAGTAGGTTGAGGATTAATCCCAAAACTTTCTGTATATCCGACAACATCACCACCACTTCCGTCCACATTGGCTTTCATTAGTAATCCAACTGAGCCGCCTGGCGTACAGTTTTCTTCCCAAAAAACAGGACTTCCACTGACTGTATAATATCCTCCAAATTGGGCTGAAGGTTGTAGAGGAGAATCAATTGTATATGATTCAAAATCCTGAATTGCGGTACAATCTTGTGCTTGAGATGAATAAATAAAAACAAAGAAACAAATTACTATAAAAGTGAGTTTTGATATTAAAGCTTTCATAATGTTATTTTTGCTGCAATCGAAAATGCATAGGTTAATAATTCACTATCAAAAGTAGAGAAGTTATACAGTTTTTCTATAGACAATTGGAGTATCGGTATTGACCATTGGATTAAAGGGGAATACTATTGGTATATATCTAACTGTAAGTGGTCAAAAATTTCATCTTATGTCCCTTATTAAGAAAGATATCAATTGTCTATGACAAATAGCCCCAAAACACTACAAACCACACTGCAAGCAATATATAATCATTCAAATCATGCGAATAATACTCATTAACTGCATATGTTTTTGGATATTACAAAACAATTGACTAACTTAACACCAATCAACCAAATCTAAGCAACTATGATGAATGAAGAAGTGAGACGTATTATGTCTCCAAACCCTCCGACAATTAACCCAGAACAATCTGTAATTGATGTATCTTACCTAATGTTAGAAAAAAACTTTCAACAACTACCAGTAGTCGATGAAGGTAAATTTATTGGATTAGTTACTTCTCACGATTTATGGAAAAAGTATGAAAACAATCCGACATTGAAGCATCTAAAAGTCAAAGATGTCATGAATACACATGTGATTAAATTGTCACCGAAAGATAAGGTCGGTACTGCTGCAGAATTGTTTGCCGACAAAAGATTTAAAACATTACCAGTTGTAAACTTAAGAAATGAACTGAAAGGTGTGGTGACGGCATTCGACCTGATTAAAGTTGCATTTAATGCGGAGTACGAAAACCCAATACTTTACAAAGAGGCTTTCAAGGCTACTATTTAGTATCAATAACTGTTATAAATTAAGCTAATGAATTTTGTTTTTCTGAAAGGTATTGCATTTATAAAAAATAAAAAGATTACTAAAGATAATGCCTTTGGTTTTTAGTGAAATACGTGGCAACTATAGTAATGAGTAAAAATACACGTATAAAATAAGATTAACCTCTACTTATTTGTCCTGACCTTCTTTTACTGCCTTGGTAATCTTCTACCTCTCCTTTGTATTTTATTGTACCGCCTGTGCTAGCGTCTGCTTTTAAGTTTTTATTTACATTTACTTTTATAGCGCTTCCAGTTGATGATTTAACATTTGCTTTATCACTTTCTACTTTATAAGCGTCAATTGATGACCCTGTGCTTGCCTTTAAGTTTATTTCATTAGCTGATCCAAGAAGTCTTAGCGAAGAACCAGTAGATACAATGGCATTTACTGTCTCACTATCTAAGTTTATATGCGCTGCAGCACCATTTTTTATTCTAATATTCATATCATTAGACACTGTCCTATCTTTCATCATAAATGAAGCTCCATTTTTACATTCAATTGATGCTACATTTTGATAATAGACCGTCACCTTCGCCTGAACCTTTTTACCCATTTTTTTAAACAAATTACTTTTTATTTTAACAACAAGTTTTCCATTTTCTACTTCAGTATATAAATCATTTTCACTACCTGCAATCATCTTATATTCTAATATTGGACTATCACCTTTTATCATTTCTATAGATACATTTCCACTAACAGCAATTTTATCAAATTTGCTTATTGTTCTATCTTGAGCAAAAGACATTATAGAAAAACAAATAAATACAATTGAAAAGAAAAATTTAAGTGAATTATTCATAATTAATTTGTTGAAAAAAATTTAAAGTACAGTTTCAAACATAATAAAGACTCAATAATGTCATAAAGGTTGCATCAAAAAACAATTTTATCAGTATCTTAATAGTACCAATTAATTATATTATTCTATTTCTTTATTTCAATATCAAAGATAAGACAAGTATTGGGTTCTATGTACCCGGGGAAACCCCTATTTCCATAACCCATTGATGAAGGAACAAATAATGTTGCTTTACTACCCTTGGTCAATAATGGAAGTACTTCGTTCCAAGCTGGAACCATACTACCAACTCTAAATGTAATTGGTTTTCCTCTTTTATACGAAGAGTCAAATTCTTTATCATTTAAAAAATATCCTTTATAATCAACGGATACTTCATCTCCTGTTTTTATTTGTTCACCACTGCCTTTTTTCAAGGTTTGGACAAATACGCCTTTGTTTGTCCTTACTGCATCAATGTTTTTATCTGCAATGTAATCAATGAGTAGGTTTTCGTCTATTTCAATCTGATTAGAAGCATTGGCATGATAATATTGATAAATCTCTGCTAAATCAGTAGATTTTTGTTCTACTTTAGTATTTACATCTGTATTATTTGTTTTGCTATTACAAGCCAAAACAGTCAATGTTAGAAAATATAGAATTAGTTTTTTCATTGGCTATGCTAATTACTTAAATTACCTATTTTTACAAGCTGAAAATTTATATCAATATTTCCTCCAGGGTTTTCAATTAAGTCAATTTGGGCAGGAATAGACTTCCATGAAGGTGTCCCATTGGGAAATACATCAATTAATTCTAAAATTGCTTTCTGCATATTAAGTATATCATTAGGTCGTATTTGACCATCAGAATTAACGTCAGCAGCCAACAATTGTGCCTCAGTTGTAAATGGTTCTAACTCTAAAATATGTTTTCGTAATTTTACTAAATGGAATGGTCTTACTCCTTCATTTATTGCACCTGAAGCTTCGACAATAATTACAGGATTTTCTAACACTGGATATGTGTCACTTGGATAATCAAAAGCTATAGCACTGCCAATAGGTTGTATTTCGTACTTAGGATTGTCAGTATTTGCAGATTTTAAAAAATATTTAATTTCCGTAGGACTAATTCCCGATGGTGCTGTACTATTTACACTTATAGATGTAGGCATATTATTATTCCCATTGTCTTCCATTCCTGTCGCACCAGTTGCTGCTATCAAATCATCAAAATCATCGTAAGAAAATCCTTGTGTCACTGTACCATCAGGAGCTATAATCACCAATGTTGGTGTCCCATAATATGGACCAAACTGTCCACTCTGATAGGGAACTGCTGCTGTTTTACCTCCACCATCATTACCCGAACCTGGATAAGCTACTCCGTACTGATTTTTAAACTGACCAACATCTGCATTACTATCAAATGATTGTACACTTAATGCTATAAACTCAACGTCATATTGTCCAGATCCCCAGTTTAGATACTTATCTTCTAACCACGGTACTAAGTTGATACAAGGTGGACAAGTCGTAAAAAACAAATCTAACACTACCGTCTGTCCTTGATCTAAGTGATCAGCATACAGATTGTGTACCAAGCCATCAGAATCAGTAATTGTAAAATCTGGAGCCTTCTGTGCATAAGATATTGTTAAACCTAAAATAAATCCGAAGCTTAAAAGATATTTCATCTGTTGTTTATTTTATAATCAGCATAGATAGAATCGATAAGGTAAAACTTATTAATTGCTAAGATCTCATTAATTAATATATTATTTATCATGTATTATATTGATACTCAAAGCTAAAGGGAATTTATGAGAATAACTAATAATTGAAGATATTCTGATTTATATAATACAAAAATGTCTTGTATTACTTGTTTAAAATTGCTTTATAAAACGGTTGAGAATTCAAATGATATCAAATGTCATTATTATCCCCCAGCTTTTTTAATATTTTTATATCCTTCATTTTTTAGAATATCAATAATTTTGTCCCGATGATTTCCTTGAATTAATATTTCACCATGTTTGGAAGAACCACCAACACCACAAACAGACTTTATTTTTTTTGCAAGTTGATCTATTTTGTCATCATCAATATCGAGTCCCTTAATAATACTTACAGATTTTCCTGCACGTTTCTTTTTTTCAAGATGCACTCTGATTGTCATAGCTGACTTATCTATCACCTCTTCTTCTATAGGCATATCAGGTGCGTTTTCTGGATTCCCCAATTTTACAAAATCATCCCAAGAAAGGCTCTTTTTATCTTTTTTACTCATAATTTGCTTTGCGTTTCCAATTGAAATTTATCATTCTTAATATTAAAAAACCTAGATCTTTTGTTCCTATCGAAGAATTTGATAATATCACAACACCAGTTTTTGTCTCTTTTATAAAAGCAATAAATGCATTATATCCTGTAGTTTTTCCTGTATGAGTGATAATATCATATCGTTTTTTCTGATCAATTATTTGCCAACCTTTTCCTGCTAAAATTGATGTATTAAAATTTGTAGCAACTTCTTTGTTATGATTGATTGTAAAAATAGCTGCATACGGGTGATCAATTATTCCAAGATTAATTTTCATAAATTTGACAAGATCACTTGCTGATGTTTTTAATCCTTCGGATCCGCCAAAACTGGCAAATGACCATGGTTTTACTGTTTTGCCTGCTCTACTGTAGCCCAATGTTAGAATCTCTTTTTTTCGTTCTTTAAAAAAAACGAATGTACTATCCAAATCCATTGGTTCTATAATATATTTATTCATCAACTTATCAAATGAAGTATTTGATGCTTGTTCTAATATAACCTCTAAAAGTCCATAATTGGTATGCCCATAGTTGAATTGTGCCTTTGTTTTAGGTAAGAATGAAGTATAAAATTTCACTAAATCTTCTTTTGTATAGTATGCATAAGGGTTCTGAGGATCTTTCTGCTTAACACCAAAAAAATATGGTCTTACTGGTAAACCAGAAGTATGTTGTACTAAATCAAGAATGGTAACACTATCCATTCTAGGATTTTGCAATTCTAAAGGTAAGAATGTATTAATAAAATCACTATAATTGATTACACCTTCATTGACCATTACAGAAACTAGGCTAGATGTAAATACTTTAGTTAAACTACCTGTTTCGAATATTTTGTCCGAATTCAACGTGCTGGTACTTCCTTTGACATCAGAACCAAACTCAACAAAATAGGTAGAATCTTCGTCCACTATACCAATGATAAACCCAGGCGTATCATCAAGACTAATTTGTGTGTCATGTAAAATTATGCGCTGGATCTCTACTTTAAGATCCCCATTTTGACTCAAGATAGCTTGTGATAAAAATAGTAAAGAGAGCATTATTTTATAAGGCATAATAATATTTGATTATTTGATAGTTGATACAATAATACTAACTTTATTTTCTATCAAAAAATTCCACTTGTTACAACTTGAATGGTGTGGCAAATGTTATTTCTCTTGATATTTTTCAAAAAGTGCAACATGATGAATATTGTTTGCGTCAAATTCCATATCGTATTTACCTTTAATTAATCGTTGTCGTTTGGCTTCATAGAGGGTTACTGCACATGCAACAGAAATATTTAGGCTCTGTACCAATCCCACTTGAGGTATAATAAAATTCCCGTCTAAAAATGACAATAATTCTTTACTGATACCTCTATTTTCGTTTCCAAATACTAAGGCAACCGACTGGTCCAACTTCAAATCATATAACCCAACTGCATCTTGTGCGAGATGGGTACCGTATATTGTTTTATATTTTTTTCTAACATCATCAATACACAATGAGGCATCTTTATAATAGTGTACATCGACCCATTTTCTTGCACCAGAAGAACTTCTACGACCAGCTACACTTTTGAGATTAGCAGCATTTTCTTTGGTGTACAATGCATATATTTCTAATAAGCCAATTGAATCACAAGTCCTTAATACAGCCCCTAGATTATGAGGGTCGTGTACATTTTCAAGAATTATTGTAATGTCATTTTGACGTTTTGAAATTGTTCTTTTTAATTTTTCAGCTCTTTGGTCAGTAACAATTATTGGTTTCATACTGATTGCTATGATTTTGGTTTTCTAGAAAACCTTGCATTTTTAAACTCAACAATATCGACATTTTTATTCTCAAAATATTTTATAATTGGCTTATCATCAGAAGAACTTTTATTGGTTGCTGTAACATTATATCCAGCTTGCAAATAAAAGCCTCGATCATTATTTAAGTGATATTGAAAATTCTTACCATATTCAGTAATGTTTCTTCCGATATACATTAGATTATCATATCCTTCAAAAGCACTATCAGTAGGTAATGCTCCATAAGTATCTACAAAATCTTTTTTAAACCGTCTTACATCATAGTCTTGTTGATCTACAAATTTTGATCGTGCTACTTTCATATTTAAAGCGCTATAAAAGTCAAAATTAATTTTCTCTGACTCCATCATTATTGGCATTCCATATACTACAACTTTATTCATTCCTTTTTCTACACTTAGTCTTCTTAAACATGCATAGATAAATCCTTCATCTTTTTTAAATGACCAATTCGGTATAAGAATTACGGTAGGTTTTTCTTCAAAAAAAATAGAATCAAATGCTGTCACTCCATAATCTAAACTATCTTGAATCACACTATAATACTCAATAGGCTCTCGTTCTTTTACCTTCCATACATCGGCTGCCATCCTTTGGAGTCTTTTCAATCTTTTGACATCATCAGTGACCGTATTTCTTCCAATAATTATAACTTGTGATCTATCAAAATTCTCCTTAATATCATTAAACATCGCATAATAATGTTCATTTAAACTAGGACGCAATTGGATGTAATAAGGATTATTTTTAGCTATTTTTGGACTCGACTGCCAAGGTGACACAAGTGGTATCCTTTTGTCTTTGGCATACTTTGCTGCCTTTTTTAGATTTTTTCTATCATAAGGCCCTACGATTACATCCGTATTTCCATTTACATTTTCTCTTAATACATCTTCAAATTTCCGATCCTTTTCATCAATTACATTAATATTAAGATTTACACCTTCTTTTTCTAATATTCTTGTAGCAACCTTCATCCCAGCTAAATATTGAACAAATCTATCAGAAGCATTTGCACTACCTAAATAATTATTGACTCCAAAAGGGATAAAATAGCTAACATCATATACAGCTTCTTTTATTAATTCTGAACTACCAACTGACACTACATCACCACTATCACCAGAGGTAGAAGTATTAGGATTTGAAGTGTTTTTTTCCGTGATTGGCGGTTTTTTACTATCTTTTCCTTCTGTCCATTTTATTTCTTTGACTTTTTTATGCTTTTTAACTTTCCCGTTAGAGACTCCCGGTTTTCGATGCTTACGTGATTGTGACACAGCTTTATCTGTCCCT
>JAZGFO010000249.1:0-8112 GCA_036479655.1 Saprospiraceae bacterium | reverse complement strand
ATAGGGTTTCCATCTTGATCCACTACTCTACCGTTGACAATGATAGATCTCAATGAGGAATCATAATTCCAGCAGCTAAAATGTGTAACCTCCCCAGTATAAGCCCCATCTGACAATTGACCAACACCTTCTTCTTTCCACAAACCTGTATTAGTATCAAATGACCACATCTTAATCTCAGATGGTGCATCGTCTAATAAAGCCAGTGGCACATTGGATGTCATAGTAACTGACTTTCCTTCTTTTATCTGCAATTTAGCACCACTTTCTGATTGTAATTCTACATAATTCATCCCAAACGATGTTAAAACTGAATATATTCCATCTTTGTCCACAGCAGTCAAGTCCCCCGGCATCATTTGATCTATCAATGCATCATTAGGATAGAGAAACTGTAAAGCGACTTTTACTTCGCCACTATAGAGTTCTCCAGTAGCTTCATCAACAATCGATCCTGCAGGAAAGGTCAATGTTGTTCTTCCTTTTTCTACAATCCCGCCTTCTTCGGAATTTATCGATCTATCAAAATCTTTAGCCATCAATAGTGTCTTTAGTAAAATTTCCGATTTTTCTTTCACTGATCTAAACGTCTTCGTGGCTTTAAAATAACCCGCTTTTTCAATGTTTAAAAAGTTGTGTTTAACATCAATTTTTACATTTTTAAATTGATACACCCCTAATTGATTAGTCGTCTTAGTCCGACTACCAAAAAACACCAACGCTCCTTCCACTGGCTGTCCTATAGTATCCGTTACTATACCAAATATATCGCCAGTAACCGATCTTTCTCCATTGATAGGTACAAATTCTTCAGAATCTTTAATACATGATGCTAATACCAATATGGCAAACAAAAACATCAATTTATTTATATGCTTAATCATAATAATTACTTTTTTTGTTACAATGTGATTTAAGTTTTTTTTTAATCACATTTTATAATCTGGATTTCACGATATATATAATCATAAAATCCATTTTCAAAACATCTTTTGAATTCGAATTCAACCATATGATGAAATTAGATTTAAAGTCGTTGCATCAATCACAAATATTTATTTATTTATTTACAAACACTTTATACACAAGATGTAAATTCACACAATTAAGCAATAATTAAAATATTTATTCGCCAAAGATACATTATAGTACGTTGTAAAGCATATTAGCTAATTGAAAAGGATTTTTCAGTTTACACAAATGATACTTGAGAGAAATGAGATAATTTATTCCTGATTAGGTCTTATTAAAGCAGGACAAAACCAATGTTAGTAAAGTTTGAAATCCATCAGCTAAGGGCTGACGGTATTATTACTCAGACTCCAAACTGCGTAAAATGATGATTAATATGTTTGTACAGCATATTGTTGTATTCTTCTTTAGTCATAACACCAAATGAATGATAATCTCTGCCATCAAAGTAAGATTCTCCATGATTTAAAGTTTTTAGAATATAATCATGGATACGTTTTTTCTCAACTTCAAAATCTCGATCTTCTTTTATTAAAAACTGAGGAGCAGTACGGGCATTTTTGGGATAAGGCGTTTTTGAAACGACACTTTTCTTTACAAAACGTTTCAAGATAAACTTCATCAATACGTTAGGCTTTGGATGGATTTTTTCGTAGATCATTTCAAAACCTATATTTAGGTGCGCCAACATTTGTCCAACTGCCATTTTTCCCCATAGCGGCTCCGTCTTTCTTTTAAGTCTATTCAGTCTAGCGATTAGTATATTTACATCTTCTTCTTTAAAAATATTATCATTCATTTTGGTATAGGTTTTTAGTTATATCAATAGTAAAGCTTATTATTAAGGCGATTGGATTTCAAAAGTAACTGTTGGTGCTACTTTGAGTTTACTTTTTTTATGCGTATATAATTTTTTAATGCTTGTATTACTCATTACAATAGGATAGAAATTATAAAATACTGGGGAAGGTATTGTCACTTCATCATCAAGCAACGGCACAGTGTTAGTTGACCAATTAGAAGATGTATTCCAAGTGTAATTAGTCATTCCATTCCAATAGATTCCATGCTCGTATGCTCCAATATCGTTATACGTCCCTATTGGACGAGGAGCACCATTTCTATCATTTTCGATATTTATATTTATTCCATTATCTATAGCATCTGACCCACCCATTACGCTCAAATCAATAGTAGGTAATACCGTATTTACAAATAAAGGATTAGAATATATAGTATTTACATCTTTTCCAGATGCTACTGACCAAGATCCAAAACCATTATACTCTGTACCTTGCCATTCAAAATTAACACTCGAAATACTTGCAGTATGATAATAAAGATTACTATCCAATGTTATATTTACTGGAGGAGTATCAGAGTATTGAATCAATAATATGTTTTCAGTACTTGTACCATAAATTATATTACTTTTAATAGTAGTATTTTCAAGGTAAGTCATTAATAATTCTGATTCGTATGTATTAGTTGTATCATTATCATACAAAGTATTATTATAGACAGATATTTCGGTAACTTTACCAGATCCTGTTGGGTAATCAAATCCACCTAAAGCAAGTCCCGATTTAGCATTTCTGTACATCACATTATTTCTAATTGTGATATTAGAAGTAGTTTTTCCTATATTCTCACAACCGATTTCTATACCCCAGATATTTCGATAGCAAGTATTGTTTTCGATAATTATATCCTTACCGCCATCTACATATATGCCTGCATTTGCTGCGTAAATAGATTGACAATTATGTACTATATTATCATTACAGATTCCGTTTCTTGCTTGATCTAATAGCGGGTCACTTGATGTGCCTTCATGACCAATAATATCTATTCCAATATTAGGAACATTTCTTATCAAATTATTGGATATGGAAAATGTATCTATATTGCCATTCACTGCCAAAGCTTCACTATACCCTACTCTACAATCGTATATTGTATTATTTCTTATGTGAATATTGGTACAAGGTGTCAATGCATCACCATAGACGATGATTGGTTGAGCATTCTTAGTTGCGTTAGCTGTTTCTCCTGGATCGTTAGAAAAATGAATGTCATGTATCACACAATTTTCAATAGTTATATTACTACTTACTCCAGACACCAATATACCTTGTGCATCCAAAAATATATTGTTCATTAATTCAAATCCATCTACCACAATATGCTTCTTGGTATTAATGTCTATCATTGCACCAGACGTATATCCATTACCATCAATTATAACCGTCTCGCCATTTGATTTTAATTTGATACTGTCCACACCTATACTTACATGTTCATTGTAAGTACCTGGAGAAACCAATATTTCACTATCAGGCGTTGCATTGTTACATGCATAATCTATATCCTTCCATGGTGAAGCTGATGAGCCTGAATTAGCATTATTACCCGATGTAGATACATAGAATCTTGTTACACTGGTATCAAGCATAGAAGTATATCGATACCAAGCATATCCGTCCAATTGTATTTTACTTGTCCATGCATCCGTCTCATCATCCCAAGAATTTTGACCAAACTGCCAAGTATCAAAAGCTTTTTCCTCAGAATGAGTATCAAGCCAAGGTCCCATATAACTATTTTTACTGTTAAATATTGGCATTACTCGTATCATATCAACAGAATCTGTCAATGGCTTTAATCTATATTTTTTATAATTATAAATAGAATTACCATTGTTATAAACATCAGAACTTCTGTAATAGTGTACAAGAACCCTATCAACACATTTGGCAATTTTGGCGCACTGTAGGTCTGTTGGACTACCTATATATATTTCCGATTCCAACCAATCATATTCATCACACAAAGAATCCATTTGACATAATTGAGGATAGATATAATCAAATGCCCCATCAGTAGTACATGGCAATCCATTCGGTTCTAAGTAAGTCGTGCAATAATATCCACTTGGACCTGTACTTGAAGGACTCCAAAATTCAAATTCAATATTAAACACATCAAACATAGCGTCTGGTTCACACAAGTGATCTAAGTTGTAATCCAGATAAGTAAGAAGAGGAGCATACTTTTCTCCTATTGCCCCAATTTTAGAGATACCATAATCATTTTTAGCTTTTTTAATAAAATCACTAAGTGGCTTTGCCGATACTGGGTCTGTAATGTCAAATAAATTGTTGTGTATATAATTAATATTATAAAATATTAGATATGTGTACGAACTGTCTTTAGCATATTCCAAAAGATCATTTTCTTTTTCAATATTACCAATAAAATTTTTAAAATCGTTGACATACATTGCTTTCTCAGTCTGTGCAACCAATGTGCTTGAAATCAAAATTTGAAAAATGAAAACCTTACAAATAATACCTTTTATGTGTTTCATATTACAAATTTATAATATATCTGTAGCATTAAATTAGAATCTATCTAAAATAATAAAAAAACTTTCAAAAACAACATTAAAACTATATCAATCTTGTATCTTAGAACCAAACGACAGGTCTCCAGCATCCCCTAATCCAGGGACGATATAAGACTTAGCTGTTAATTCTTCATCTTCAGCAGCTACCCACAGATGAATGTCTGGATACAGTCTATCAATATGTCTAATACCATCTGTAGAGGCAATTGCTACAGTTACATGAATTTCTTTAGGTTTCCCATATTCTAAGAGTGCATCTATTGATTTTTGTATTGATGCTCCAGTAGCCAACATTGGATCAGAAATAATCAATACACAATCATCAATATTCGGACAAGTAATATATTGCATATTTATTTCAAAAGCACCACTTTTATGATGTTTTCGATAGGCAGAAACAAATGCATTATCAGCTTTGTCAAAAAACGACAATAGACCGTTATGCAATGGCAATCCAGCTCTAAGTATAGTCGCTAACACTATTTTTTGATTGGAAAGACTGCATGTAGCAATACCCATAGGCGTAGTAACATCACAATCTGAATATGTAATGTTTTTACTGATTTCATATGCAAATACTTGACCTATTCGTTCTAAGTTTTTACGAAAACGAAAACGATCTTTTTGAATATTGACATCTCTTAACTCTGCTACAAACTGTGTAAGTAATGAGTTTTGCTTATAAAGGTAATGAATCATTATTGTCAATTTTATATCTAATAACACAAAAAATAAAACCCAATGTGTAATTAAAAAACAAGAAAAAAGTCGTTCTAAATACTTAATCTCGTTGAATATTTAATTAATTGCTATATACTAACTTCCTAATTATTTCTCAGCTCTCTTTCTTTATCTTTTATCATTTCATTGAGCGAATTCCAGGTAAATGAAAAAAACTGAAATCCTTCAACCGTCAAAGCATCATTATCTAATTCTTTGACTACATTGCCAAGCATTGTACTCATTTTATCTTTATGATATGACAATTGCTCCAACGAATTAACATCCTTTATTTCGTCTAATACAGATACCAATTCTAATGTATGCTTGTCTGCCAAGTTTTTTTGCTTACCCGAAAGGTGTTTTCGTAATCCTATCAACGCCGAACCACCCATAAGTATTAAAGAAATTAGGAGTGCTAAAAAATCTGCATTCTGAACAAAATAAGAAGGTTTTTCTCTTTCAAAAAAAGATTGAGATCCTTTATGTACAGGAATAAATGTTCCAGCATTCCAATCTGGTTGACTGATAAAACCCGCAAGTGGCGTTGTTTTTAATAATTCCATTCGACGTTCAAATAGTATCTGCGTAATCAGTTTAACGGCTTCATCATCAGCGGTGACATTAGCAACTAATAGCCTATTAACTGCCACCGTTATAAGATCATTAGCAGGAATTAATGGATTTCCACTATATGTACCACTTGGTATAATACCAGTATCCAAAGATGGCTGTTTGATTTTCATAGCTGGTGCTTGTTCAATAGGTACTAACATTGAAGGGACACTGTTTAACAATCTACCGATGGTTCCGTTTCTAGGTGCTCTCACTTTAAATATTGCATCGATCTCTCCTTTAATGAATGCATCAGTAGCAGCAGAGCCTGACAAGGCAATATTCTTAATGTCGTCTTTATACACATCATAGTGATTGGCAGTATTCCAAAAAGAAACCCATTGTCCTCCACCTTCACTCGGCAGTGCCATTCGTTTACCTTTTAGGTCTTTAAAAGTCTCAATATTTGCATCTTTTCTTACAATCAATTGAAACATATCAGGATATAAGTTACTCACTATTCTTGCCGAAGGCACTGCTTCAATATCAGCTTGGACAGTAGCTAAATCAATTTGTCCAGCCTCAAGTAATTTCATGTTTTCTGAAGACCCCGCAGTTACCAGCACTTCGATTTTTACTTCAGGATGATATCTGTTCATTACTTCCGCAATCGCTTGAGCAAATTGATAAGCTTCTCCAGATTTAGATCCAGCACCAATTTTTAAGACTTGAACCTCATGTTTCGAAAAATATTTTTTTGCAGAATAGAGAACAAGTGTTGCAAATATCAACAATAATGCTCCTATAATTAGCTTATTTATGTTTTGAGTTTTGCTCATCAGTTTGTTTTAAATATACGCTAAAGTAATTAATAAAACTCAAACTCCAATCTCTGATATCAAATAATACCTCTTACCCAAGTTTTTATCCTCTTATTATTCAATCCATAGATGCTAAAATCATTGATAAAATGTTATGTTTGTAACAATTAGTATATAAAAGTGGTTAGCATCAATCACATTTTTATTAAATTAATATCAACATCTATGCAAAATTTATCTCCAACAATAATACTCTCTGTAATTCTTGGGTATTTTTTAGTTTTAGTACTTATATCGCATTTTACATCAGGAGACGGAGATAATAAAACATTTTTTACTGCAAATAGAAATTCTTCATGGTTATTAGTATCTATTGGGATGATCGGTGCATCGCTATCTGGTGTGACATTTGTGTCAATTCCAGGTTTGATTGGCAAAGAATCGGGAGCAAATATTAATTTCTCATATATGCAAATGGTACTTGGCTACCTTCTTGGCTACGCATTTATAGCATTAGTATTATTGCCTATATACTACAATCGCAACCTCACTTCGATATATACCTACCTTGATCAAAGATTAGGCACTTCTGCATATAAAGTAGGTGCATTCTATTTTTTACTTTCCAGAATAGTAGGTGCATCATTTAGATTATATTTGGTTTCTATGACACTTGATATATTTGTAACTGGTCCGCTTGGCATTCCATTTTTTCTTACAGTAATAATTACCATAATACTTATTTGGATATATACTTACAAAGGTGGTATAAAAACTATAGTAGTTACGGATGCTTTCCAAACTATTAGTATGCTGACTGCTGTAATATTAACTATTGTAGCAATTACAAAAGCTTTAAATACTGACATGTCAGGTATGCTTGACATTATCTCACAACAAGAATACACCCAAATGTTCTATTTTGAAGATGGGTGGGGAGATCCAAATAATTTCTTCAAGCAATTTATTAGTGGAGCATTAATGGCAATCGTAATGACTGGAATGGATCAAGATATGATGCAAAAAAACCTAACCTGTCGGTCGCTAAAAGATGCACAAAAGAATATATTTTTCTTTTCAATAGTGTTAGTATTCGCCAATTTATTGTTTTTAACACTTGGTGCATTATTATATACATATGCTGCTAATATTGGAGTTGCAATCCCAGAAAGTTCTGATCAGCTATATCCTTTACTTGCATTAAAACACTTACCTGCAACAGTAGGAATATTTTTTGTATTAGGGCTTATAGCAGCAGCATATTCGAGTGCTGATTCAGCGCTAACAAGTCTAACTACTTCATTTTGTGTTGATTTTTTAGGCTTAGATAAAAAATACGATAACGTAAATTCTAAAAAAACAAGAATTTTTGTACACCTTGGATTTAGTATTGTATTATTTTTGGTAATTCTTGCATTTAATGCATACAATGATGATTCTGTAATTACTCAAATATTTATAGCAGCAGGATATACATATGGCCCTATTTTAGGATTGTTTTCATTTAGTATTCTGACCAATAGGCAAGTTAATAACTCAATGGTAATCCTAATATGCATACTTTCACCTATCTTATCCTATATTATTAATTACTTCAGTCCTACATTACTGGGAGGATTTGAATGGGGATTTTTA
>JAZGFO010000248.1:0-73579 GCA_036479655.1 Saprospiraceae bacterium | reverse complement strand
ATATCTTGGAAGATTATAATGCTACAGAAGTCGTAGATAATACTAAAAGGGTGTTAAAAACGTATCAACTACCTCAAGGTTATAGTTATAAATTTACTGGAGAACAAGAAGAACAAGCAAAAATGATGGCTTTCTTAGGCAAAGCATTGTTAATAGCAATCATATTAATATTCTTGATTTTAGTTGCACAATTTAATTCCGCAATCACTCCTGTTATTATTTCTCTTTCAGTCGTCTTAAGTTTGATAGGAGTTTTGCTTGGTTTGATTATATTTAAATTGGATTTTATAGTACTTATGACAATGCTAGGTGTAATATCTCTCGCCGGTATTGTCGTTAATAACGCTATTGTATTGATAGATTATGTCAACTTACTTATTGAGCGTAAAAAGAAAGAATTGAATGCACCAGAAGGTAGTTTGTTATCAAAAGATCTGATATATGATAGCATTATTCAAGCGGGAAAAACACGTCTGCGACCAGTATTATTAACGGCTATTACGACCATTTTGGGTCTTATTCCTTTAGCATATGGAATCAATATAAATTTTATAACTTTCTTTACAGATTTTGATGCACATTACTATGTGGGTGGAGAAAACGTAATGTTTTGGGGACCACTTTCAAAAACAGTTATTTACGGATTGACCTTTGCTACTTTTCTTACTTTGGTCATTGTCCCAGTTATGTACTTTATACTGTTTAGAATAAAAATAAGATTAAATAAAAGTAAAGTGATTGATTTGAATACAGATTTTTGATTAATCACATTTCCATTGCCAATCATCTAATTCAGCATGCTCAGATTTTAAAGAAAAATGCCACCATTCTGTTCTTATACCTTTAAGACCAATTGCTTCCATCATTTTTAGTAATATTTGTCTATTTTTTATTACATTTTTTGGAAGGTTTTGATATGCTGGATATGCTTTTTCTCCAAAATAGTCGTAAGGTGTACCCATGTCCAATTCTTTACCGTTATTATCTACTAATGTAACGTCAAGTGCTAAGCCACGATTATGCATTGACCCTTTTTTAGGGGGAGTTACGTACCGAGCATCGGGCACAATGTCCCATAATAATTGTTGCGCAGGACGTGGACGATAACAATCAAAAAACTTTAAACTCATCCCATATCTTTTCTTAATATCTTTTTGGAGTTTTTTTATCTTTTTTGCTAATACAGGACGCAAAAAACATCTTGCGCATGGATATATTTGTTTTTTTGTAAAATTGTTTTTAGTCGCATATCTAATGTCTATTATTACTCCATCCTCTATCACTATTTCTTCCCATTCATCATCGTCATAATCAATAGTTGGTTGAAAATCTTGAGTTTTTTCAATTTTTGGCTGGATTGTTTCAATATCAGAAACTTCAGGTACTATTTCGAGTTTATTATCAGTCTTCGATTTGCAAGATAAGATGATGGTCAAGCTTAGAATTATAGATAAATATTTCATTTTTGGTTCTTAAATAAAGATGAATAGACTAAAGTAAATTGCCTAATAAAAAAGACCATCTCAAATTAATGAGACAGTCTTTTTATAAATTTTATATTTTGTGCTTACAGATTGTAAGATAAGCCAAAGTTATAGTAGCTCTGTAATTTGTCATTGATCTCAAAGTCTGCACCTCTCAATCCAAATCCAACACCTACTCCTATACCTTTCCACAATTCAAATGAAAGTGTGTTTACCCAAGTATATTCAAATGCTCCAGCATCGTAAGCTGGACGAACAACATTACCACCATCGTCAACAAGCGCAGGAAAATTAGTTTTAACATCAGAATAAGGTAAAAATGTAGTGAAAGTTGAAGAAACTCCAATTGCTTTACCTACCACATTGAATGAGTTGGTATAATCAGCTCTTATCTTAGCTCCTAATGAACCAGCAGATTCTACTCCTGATCCGTCAGCTGGCCACGCAATATGGTAGTTTAATGGATGGATTACAACTACAAAATTGTTATTTGGTGTCCAAGTACCTCCAACTCCTAAATCTACAGCTCCAGGCTTAAGGAAGTTTTCGATAGATGTATTTAATTCTCCTAATGCCGAAATAGCAAATTTTGGGTGAATTCTATATCCATATAGAGAAGATAAATTTAAGATATCAATTGTACCGTTATCAAATAATCCATTGTTTTCAGTTTCTACATCACTTAATGATACTTTTTGCCAAGCTTTATTTAAGATTCCTTTATTTCTCCACAATGTTTTAGTGGCCATTTTGTTTGCAAATCCTGTTAAACCTATTCCAAGCCCTGTTGAAGTTGCTGTTGGGTTTGGCGCTGCTATCCATGAGTTAGATTGATTTAGGTTGAATCCTATATTACCATTTACACCTTTGGTCCAGCCAGAAAGAATATCGATTTCTTTGTCCAATGCTCCTATTTTACCAGTTAAGGCATCTGCTTCTGCTTGTTTTGCAGCAGCTTGACTTGTTAAATCTGCTTTTTGAGATTTTAATTCTTCTAAAGACTGTGCATTACTGTCAAAAGCAAAGAATGCTAAACCTAAAATTAATAGATAAATTTTTTTCATTTTGTTTAATTATTGTTTTAAAAATTATTTATTTTTCACTTAATATTGACAATAAATATGCCAATATTTTAGTCGTGTATTTCTACTTTTTGATTAATCGTTTGACTTATAGGGAAAACGATTTTTCCTGTTGCTGTCTTTATAGTCAATGTTGATTTATCAACATTGGAAACAATACCAGTTTCTCCATCTATTGATATTTTATCTCCAATATTAAATCTATTTTTAGAATAGAAAGATGCGACCATATTACTCATTACATCTTTAGATGCAAGGCCATAGCCTATAGCAAAAGCTGCGACCACACCTCCAATTATTATGCTTATGTTTTGAGACAAAAATTCTGTATTTATTTTGGCCTGTGTCAAAGCACTTATAACTATATTGATAAACAGAAAATAAAACAAAAATGATGCAATAAGCCCAGCCGATGGTATTCCCAATGACTTAAGAGCAGTGAGTATTGCTTTTCTCAATAAATCAGCTAATAAAGTACCAATTATAAGAATAATAAGAGCAACAATTAGATTAGGGATAAACTTAAATATATCTGATACTAAGTTTGATATTTCTGGAATTCCTAAGACAGAAGTTGCTGCTACAGCAAAGAATAACATCATAAAATAATAAATAACTTTACTTAAAAGGCTACTTATTTTTATCTGCATGTTAGCTTTCTGTACTACATCTATTTCATTTAACTGTTCTCCTATTTTGTCTATTCCGACCTTTTGGGTTACTTTTTTTACAGTATTAGATACAAGCTTGGATACGATGTATCCAATGATAAATATACTTAATGCCATTACAACATTAGGCACTGTGGACATCACTTGATGTGCCATATCTAATATAGCTGTTTTCATTACTGATACTTGGAGAATCACATTCATTTTACAGTGTTTATTTAAAGTTTCTAAAAATTAAATTTATTTATCTTGCTGAGTATTCGCACCTGCAAGACCTACAAATAAATCAATAATTTTAGGAAAATACAACTCTACTACTTCACTAATATATCGTAATATACCTATATCTGCTGAGATACCATTTAGTATTTTGTCAGAAGATATACTTAGTCCTTCTAATTCTAATTCTTCTAATTCTTTAAAGTTATTCTTTTTCATATTTTATTATATTTTATGCTACACCAGCATATGTTTCCTTATAAACCCTTAAAAACTTTTCTTTTGCTCTTTTAATTTTCATTTTTACAGCACTTTCTGATTTTGTCAGTACTTTACATATTTCTTTTATAGAGAAATCATCTTGATATTTCATCAATAAGACTGCTTTATCCCCTGCTGGGATTATGTTTAAGACTTCTTTTAGTCTATGAACATTTGTCTCCAATATCTCTGTGTCTGCCTTATCGTCGTCTTCAATGTTTTCACCATATCTACCAATATCATCTACCAATACTCCTAAATCCTTCTTTTTCTTTCTTATTACATCGATACAATAGTTGTATGTAATAGAATACAACCAAGTAGAGAATTTTGACTTTCCAGTAAATTTTGAAAGATTCAACAATACTTTTACAAATACTTCTTGAGCTGCATCTTCTGCCCTTGCTTGACTTTTAAGTAAGGAAAAACATTTACCATATACTTTTCTAAAGTATCTTTTATAGAGTAGGTTAAAATAGTTGACATTTTGACTGGATAGATATTTTTCTATCGCTTCTTCATCAGTCATACTACTTGACGCAGCTCCAGTAATCATTGGATTTAGTAAATTTACTAGCACAATTATTTTAAGGTTTAGTTATGTACCGGAGTACTTCTTTAATGGTGTGTTAATCATATTTTTATCACGTATCAAAGATGCATTTAAGACGCAATTATTACCGAAAGTAACATATTTCTAAGAAAAAAATATAAGTTTTCTTAAATGTTTATTTATTAACGGCTTTTTTTGTAACAAAATTTAGTGTTGTATCTTGCAAACCTATAGAGCTAATAATCCAATGAAGAATTTGTTTCGTCGTATGTCTATTCCTACTTATGCTGCCAATACTGTACGTATTAAGGTGAAGCGGTTGTGGTATACTTTTATAAACTCCAATTCTCCTTATCGTAAGCTTAGAAAGCATGTTTCTGTAGAAAAATCATCAACACATCAACTAACGTTTACACCATTTTATGATTGTTTTGGATATATGGATTTTGAAAAAGCAAAAGAATACTACAAAGACAACAATGATATAGTACCTCAAATAATGCTAGCGCTATTTGAATCCAATCAAATGATTGTTACAGATAAGATAGACATTAATAGACTCAAAGGATTGGCACAAACGCTATTTGATAAAGGGACAATTGAGAAAAAAGGACTTTATTTTTATACAAATACTGTTTATAAAAAATTTGACCTTCATGGAGACCATTATTCTGGGATAACTCAGGCAAAAGCAGCTTCTTTTTTTTTAAGATGTTATTACTTTAATAGAGAAGAAATATATTTGAACTGGGCAAAAATGAGCTTAGTCGCGTGTCAAAGAAAATATGAAGACGGAGGAATACTACGAACAATTGATCAAAACATATGGGTAGAAGAATACCAGTCTCCCACTCCTTCTATGGTACTCAATGGATATATATTTGTGATAATTGCACTTGGAGAATACAATACGTTTGAAAACCAAACACTGAATGATTTTTATACTCAAAGTATGTCCTCATTATTAAGTTGGTTGCCACATTATTATTATGGCAATGATATTTTGTACTCTACATATAGATGGAGTTTTTGTAATATTCACTATTTAGGAATATTGCAGTATCAGTTTTACCACTTATATAAACTCACCCAATTAGAGATTTTTAATAGTCAAGCAATTAGAATGGAAAAAATTGGAAACGAAAAATTATTTA
Organism: Saprospiraceae bacterium; assembly: GCA_036479655.1. Taxonomy (GTDB): domain Bacteria; phylum Bacteroidota; class Bacteroidia; order Chitinophagales; family Saprospiraceae; genus CAJXUU01. The sequence continues at coordinate 68,155 of JAZGFO010000248.1, read as the reverse complement.
AAGCAATGTTGTGTAATTGATTTAGAACAAATAGAAAACAAATGAAAAAAGTCTTAGTTACAGACTACGTGCACCCATCTCTTATTTCAGGATTAGAAAATAGGGGATATATAGTAGATTATGACAAATCAGTGAATATGGATGTCTTGCCAGATGTTATACATAAGTACGATGGAGTAATTATTAATTCCAAAATTAGAATGTATAAAGACACAATAGATAAAGCGTCAAAATTGAAATTTATTGGTAGATTAGGATCTGGATTGGAGATTGTTGATCTCGAATATGCTAAATTAATGGGAATTGCAGTAATAAATACTCCTTCTGGTAACAACAACGCCGTTGCTGAGCATGCTATGGGTATGTTATTGATGCTTGCTAACAACCTTAGACAAGCAGATCAAGATGTAAGGAGATTTAATTGGGCAAGAGAAAAGAATAGAGGCTGGGAATTAAAAGGAAAAACAATTGGAATTATAGGATTTGGACACACTGGAAGTCAATTTGCTAAGAAACTGTCGTCTTGGGAACTTAATATTATTTCGTATGATAAATACAAGCACAATTTTGGTCCAAATTTCAATTTTATTGAAAGAGTAAGTCTTCAAGACATTTTAAGCCGTTCAGATGTTATTTCTTTACACCTACCATTAACAGCGGAAACTAAACATTTAGTAAATGCTGATTTTATAAAACGGTGTAAAGACAACGTTGTAATAATAAATACATCTAGAGGAAATGTAATAAAAACAGAAGATCTCTTATCTGGCCTTGAAAGCGACAAGGTTGGAGGAGCGTGTTTAGATGTGTTAGAAAATGAAAAGCCAAATACTTATACACAAATTGAACAGGAAATGTATTCCAAAATATTTAAAATGGAAAATGTAGTTCTTAGCCCTCATGTAGCAGGTTGGACTCACGAATCATTAAAGAATATTGCAGATATACTTTTGGATAAACTTGACATTGTAATATAACTATCATTTAGTATGTGAAAATTGCAATGAAAATTTATTTTGATTCTCACTCACTTTTGTGTAACATTGTGATTGATTTTAACAATTTCTTAATATTTTAGGAGTATGTTAATTTGAATAGACTATATTTATTTTAAAATCAATACATTAAGTATTAAACTTTTTAAATATGAAAAAAATTCTACTATTTTTTGTGCTGTCATGTGTGTCAATAACAAGCATTTTAGCCCAAACATCATTGGAAGGACAAGTAACAGATGCAGGATCTGGAGAAGCAATTCTTTTTGGTACAATAGCACTTTATAAAAATGATGTTCTATTAACAGGAGTCGAAACCGATTTGGAGGGAAATTACTTTTTTAGTGATATGGATCCAGGTACATATGATATCGAAGCTTCTTATATTGGTTATACTGCTCAAAAGCAAGTAGGTGTAATTATCAAGGCTGGTCAAAGCAATAGATTAGATTTTACAATTTCTGAAGGTGTCCTTATAGATGCTGTAGAGATTGTAGAGTATAAAGTACCTTTGATAGAATTTGACTATACGACAAGTGGCGCAGTAGTTACCGCAAAAGACATTAGATCATTACCGACTAAGAGTATCAATGCGATTGCAGCAACAACTGCTGGTATTGCCTCTACTGATGGTGGAGCTATCTCGATTAGAGGTTCTAGATCAGATGCTACAGTATATTATATAGATGGTGTAAGAGTTTCAGGATTGATACCTCAATCAGAAATAGATCAGATGCAAGTAATTACTGGTGGTGTAGAAGCTAAGTATGGTGACCTCGTCGGGGGAGCAATATCATTGACATCAAAAGGTCCTTCATCAAAATTCTCTGGAGGGGTTGAAGTAGAAACTTCAGAATTCTTAGATGGTTACGGTTATAATCTTGTAGCTGCCAACCTAAGTGGTCCAATATTAAAAAACAGTAACAATCAATCAATTCTTGGATATAGATTTGCTGGTCAATACAGAAGTGTTGATGACAATTTTCCATCAGCTGGAGGAGTATATGCTGCCTCAGAAGAACTGATAGACCAATTAGAAAAAGATCCAGTTATAACGATAGGTACATCAGAATTTCCATCTCTTGAAGATATTTCTGATGTAGGAGCACCATTAAAAGCTAGACCCAACGAAAATCGTACAGATTATAATTTTACGGGAAAAATCGATGCTAAAATTGCTAGTAATATGGATTTGTCTATTTCTGGTACTTTTGATAATGCAGTTGACCAGTTTACACCAGGAGGAGCTTCTTGGAGACTACTTAACTGGAGAAGAAACCCTTTTAATTACACAAACGGTTATAGAGCCAATGTAAGATTTAAGCATAAGTTGGGTGGTCAAGGAGTGCTTGACGCTGATGCTACAGACGAAGAAAAAGCGGCTAATGTTTCTTCTTTAAGAAATCTATATTACACAATACAAGGTTCTTTTGAAAGAAGAAATAGTCGTACTGAAGACCCAATCCACAAAGAAAGTGTTTTTAATTATGGTTATTTTGGTAAGACCGATAGAGAATGGGAAGTAAACTTAGGAACTATATTGGATTTAGATTCTTATCAAGGAGATACAACAAATTTAGTAGAAGTATTTCCTGGTGTATTCCAAGGACATGTTGGATATGAAGAAGTAGAAGGAGAGTTTACAGCGAATACTGAAATAAATCCAACATTATCAAAATATAATGATGTCAATGGTTTTTTAGAAACGAACACTTCAAATGCTTGGGGATTATTTAATAATGTAGGTCGAGTATATAACAGACTAAGTAAAGGAGAAAATGATATATTATCATTGAATGTAACTAGTGGGTTTGACTTTTTACCTGGAGGGTCAAGTAAAGGAAGACACAGTATTCAGTTTGGATTTTTATACGAGCAAAGAACAAATAGGTTTTGGAATGTAGCCCCAAGAGGTTTATGGGATTTGGCAAGAGTTTCTGTCAATAACCATATTAGTGGTATTGATGGTGACAAAATAGTTGGTCAAGATTCAATAAGATATTTTTTCCAAAATGTCCCTCAGATAGGATATGTCAATGTATATGCTCCGGCAATAACTATTGATAATGACAATAAGTTTTTTAGAGAAGTACGTAACCTGGTAGGTGCTGGACTTGATGATTATGTAAATATTGATGATATTGACCCTACTAAGTTAAGATTAGATATGTTTAGTGCAGCGGAGTTAAATGATGCATCATTAATTAACTATTATGGATATGATTATTTGGGCAATAAACTGAGTGGTAATATTCAGTTTGACGACTTCTTTACCAGTGAAGACAAAGATGGTGTTAGAACATTTGTCAATCCAGCATTTAAGCCAATATATGGTGCTGCATATATTCAAGACAAATTTTCTTTTAGAGATATAATTTTTAGAGTTGGAGTTAGAATGGATTATTATGATGCCAACACTAAAGTATTAAAAGACCCTTATTCACTATATGAGATAGAGTCTGCAAAAGAATTTTTTGGTAGAACATCACAAACACAACCAGAAACTGTAAATGATGAATATAAAGTATATGTTACTGGAGAAGGATCTAATAGTGTAGTAGGATATAGACAAGGAGACAATTGGTTTGCTCCAGATGGAAGTGGAGTTTCTGGTGGAAATATATTGTTTGGTGGAGGATTGGTAAATCCATCAATAAAAGATCCAAGCGCACCATCTATTAAAAGAAGGGGTTTTGATACCAATAGATCATTTAAAGATTATGAACCGCAATTAAACTTTATGCCAAGATTGGCATTTTCGTTCCCAATATCTGATGATGCTGGATTTTTTGCTCATTATGATGTATTGTATCAAAGACCAACATCTAATACGATCCAAAGTCCTGTAGGATATTATTATTTTGAAAAAGCAGGAGGGGACTTATTTAACAATCCTGATCTTAAACCAGTAAGAACTGTGGATTATGAAGTTGGATTTCAGAAAAAATTGACTAATTCTACAGCAATAAAAATGTCTGCTTATTACAAAGAGCAAAAAGACCTAATACAAAGTAGAGTGTTTGCTAATTTGCCTGCACCAGTAAATAGTTATGAATCATATGGCAATTTGGACTTTGGAACTACTAAAGGATTTTCATTTTCTTTTGATAAAAGAAGAGTAAATAATTTAAAATTGTCTGCGACTTATACATTGCAGTTTGCTGATGGATCTGGTTCAGATGCCAATTCTTCAAGAGGTATCAATAGCAGAGGAATAATCAGAAATTTAATACCATTATCATTTGATGAGAGACACAGACTAACTGCTGTAATAGATTATGGATATGAAGGTGGTAAAAACTATACTGGACCAACAATTGCAGGAAAAAACATTTTTGCTAATGCTGGAATTAACTTTAATCTTGCAGCTGTGTCAGGAAGACCTTTTACAAGAAGAGATGTAGTAAGACAATTTGGCGGTGATGGATATAGAGGAGCAATTAATGGATCAAGATTACCTTGGACTTACAATGTTGACATGAGATTAGATAAGAGATTCTCTCTAAGTTATAATGCTGATAAAAACAAAGCACTGAATTTTACAGTATACTTAAGAGTAGCTAATCTATTTGATATTAGAAATGTAAGAAATGTTTTCTCATTTACAGGTGATCCTGAGGATGATGGATACATTATTTCTTCATTTGGTAAAGACCAGTTAAGTTCTATCAATGATCAAAATAGGAACGAAGAAGCGTTTTTAGCAGCCTATAATTGGAGATTAGATTCATTCTCTAATTTCACATTACCGAGAAGAATATTTATGGGTGTAAATATAGATTTTTAAGAAATAATATTAGTATTATAAAAAACAGGTAGTCGATATAATTGTAGTAAAAATCCACTATGATTATAAGATTCCATCTAACTTTTAAAATAATTACAGATGAAATATAAATTAAGATTTTTAATGCTTTTTGCTTTGATGTTGACATTTTTAACATCCGAAGCGCACAAAGGACCGCAAAGAGATAAAGTAAAATCAGATTTTGCGAGTAATAGAGCTGCTTGCCAACAAGCCCAAGCTCAAATTGATCTTGAAATCAACAACGTAAGAGCTCGACTGCTTACAGGTGGAGATTTATGGTGGGATCTTGCTGATGGTAAGTACATAGTACCTAAGCCAGCTACACCAGAAGCATTAGAAGTTTCGGCAATATATGCTGGAGGAGTTTGGATAGGTGGTGTTGATCCAAATGGTAATATCAAGCTTGCTGGAGTACAGTATGCTAATAATGGTAATACAGATTGGTACCCTGGACCATTGATTGATGGAGCAATTGAGTCTGAAGAATGTGAAAATTGGGATAGATTTTTTACAGTAAAAGGTAGTGAAGTGAGATCCTTTGTGGCAGCATATAATAACAATCCTACAGACTTTCCGTGTGATTCTATAGCTGATAATATTAAATATTGGCCAGGTAAAGGAAATCCTTATTTTCCTGAAAAATTTGATTTTCAAATTCCTAATCAACATTTAGCACCATTTTGGGACGAAGATGGAGATGATGAGTATAACCCTTGTAATGGTGATTTTCCTATAATAGAAATTAGAGACTGTGAACCAGAAGACAAAGCAGGTGCCTTAGACCTTTTACCTGATGAAATGATTTTTTGGGTATATAATGATGCAGGTGGAGCTCATAAATTAACCCTTGGTACAAAAATACAGATGGAAGTGCAAGTACAAGCATTTGCATACGCAACTAATGACGAATTGAACGATATGACTTTTTATAGGTATAAGTTATTGAATCAAGCTACTGATTATATCAATAACTGTTATTTTGCAATGTGGGTAGATCCAGATTTAGGTTGTTTTGAAGATGATTATATTGGTTGTGATGAAGAAAGAAGCATGGCTTATATTTATAACGAAGATGCAGTAGATGGTAATCCAGGTACTTCTTGTAATGGTGTCAATACTTATGGGACAGATATACCTATGGTTGGTATTGATTACTTTAGAGGACCTCGTCGTCCTGTACTTTTCTGTAGAGACGAAAATGATAATATCATTTATAACGATGATGGGTCTAAAAAACTCTGTGAAGTGCCACTTGGGACATTAGAGCAAGATTCGTTGGTAGAGTTAGGAATGACATCATTTATATATAATAACAATTGTGGTGTAGGTACGCCGGCAGATGCGACATGTGATCCTGATAGAGATTCAGAGTTTTATAATGTGATTAGAGGTCTATGGAAAGATGGAACGCCGCTTACTTTTGGTGGATCTGGTTATAATCCTGGAAGTCAAGATTCTGTAAAGTATGCATTTACAGGAGAACCAAATATTGATAGTGACTGGACAATGTGTTCTGCAGATTTAGATTATGGTGATAGAAGGACTGTACAAGCTACTGGTCCGTTATTATTATTGCCTGGAGCAACTAACGAATTGATAATTGGGGTAGTATTTGTACCAAACGTAGTTCATGATTGCCCAAATATATCTAGACTACAAGATGCTGATGATGTAGCACAAGCATTGTTTAATAATTGTTTTAATATTCTTGATGGACCTGATGCACCAGACCTAAGTGCAATCGAGTTGGACCAACAATTAGTTCTAATGCTCTCTAATGATTCATTAAGAGATGAATCAAATAACTATAAAGAATTGTATCAAGAAGTTGATCCTGTTGCAGAACAAAAGGATGGTAATTTTGATAGCTTATATCTTTTTGAAGGATATAAAATCTTCCAACTTGCTAATGCCAATGTAACAGCACAACAGTTTGATGATGTTGAATATTCGAGACTTATAAGACAAGTAGATTTAAAGAATGAGACTACTGAGATTTTTAATTGGAAAAAAATAAATAACCCAGATATTAACGATCAACGAGATTTATTTGTGCCAGTAAGAAAAGTAAATGGTGAAAATAATGGTATCAGACACTCGTTTAATATTACACGTGATCAATTTGCTACAGGAGATAAAAGGTTAATCAATCATAAAAACTATTACTTTTCTGTAATTGCTTATGGTCAAAATAATTTCAAAAGATTTGACCCTTTACTTCACCCAGATTCTATCCAAGGACAACCGAATGGATATATTGAAGGCAGAAATAATATAAGAACATATACATTAACACCTAGACCAATTGTATTTGAAGATTTACAGTCTGCTTATGGTCAAGAAGCGAAAGTAACTCGAATATCTGGTGTAGGTACAGGGTTTAATGGATTGGACTTAGCAGATGGTGTAAAAGAAAGTATTATGGATGGTACATTTAATGGAGAGATAGAATACAAGCCAGGAAATGCACCTATTAATGCAAAAATATTGGATCCATTAAGAATTAAAAATGGAGAATATAGATTAGAGATTGTTGGAGAATTTAATGATAGCCAAAATGGATTAAATCTTGAAGATGATGCTAGATGGGTATTAACATCTATTCCTGATGGCAAAGTAATAGCTTCAGAAAAAACAATCGAAGAAATCAATGAGCAGATCATATATGGTGAAGGATTTTCTATCTCTGTAAATCAAGTGGGAGAACCAGGAGAATTATTTACAGAAGAGAATGGTGGAATAGCACAAAGATATGCTTATGATGACCCAAGTAAATCCAACTGGTGGAAAGGAATACCAGCATCTACAGGTGTAACTGTAGTAATAGATGAAGCTGAAGATAGATCTGCTAATTTATTCCAATTTGTAGAATTTGAAAGTGAAGAAGATCCTAAGGGAGCTTTGACATCAATTGATGATGAGTTTTTTATACCTATTCACCAAGCTAGATGGAGAGGTTCTGATGATTCTTATTTTACTCCAGCATGGAAAGAAAGCCAAGGTTTTGCTATTACGCAGAAAAAATTGAGATTAAAAGATTTGAATAATGTTGATATCGTATTTACATCTGATAAAACTAAATGGAGTGAGTGTATAGTGATAGAAAGTGCTGTGCCAGATTATCAAGCTGCAGGAGCGGCTACAGAAGGAGATGCTATTAACTGGGATCTAAGAGAACATACATCTATTGATACAGAAGGTAATGAAATAGAAGGAAGTGGTAAGAGTTATTTTCCAGGATATGCTATTGATGTGGAGACTGGTGAAAGGTTAAATATTTTCTTTGGGGAAAATTCTGTATTTAATGAAGAGATAAATACAGCTTTCCACGATGCATTTCCAAACTTAGAAACAGACTTAAGTATAGGAGCAGATATGATATGGAATCCTGGTACTGAGCTATTTGCTTCTGGTACTGTTTTTAATAATTCACCACTAAATAGTTATGTTGGTGCACAACACTATATCTACGTCACTAGACAGAAGTATGATAGATGTGATGCACTACATGAAATTTTATCTCAAAATGGAATACTTAATAAGATTGATGCTGTATCAATGGTTACATGGACAGCATTTCCAAATCTTGAAAAGCCATTGTTACCATTGTCAGAAGGACTTATTCCTAATGATCTTGTTGTGAAGTTAAGAGTTACTAATCCATTCAATAAGGAAACGCAATTAAAGAATAATAAGAAACCACTTGGATTTGATGTAGTAGGTGACTTACCTGTTTATAATTTTGCTTTTGAAAATGTAGAATCTCGAGAACTTGATCCTAATGAACACTCAAATGCACTGGATAATGTAAGAGTAGTACCAAACCCTTATTATGCTTATTCGACATATGAACATAATCAGTTTACTAATATTATTAAGGTCACTAATCTACCAGCAAGAGCGATTGTAACTATATATTCATTGGATGGTAAGTTTATCCAACAATTTAATAGAGATGCAATACCTTCAGTAAATGGTGGTTCTAATCCAGCAATATCTGAAACACAAACACTTCCTAATCTTGAATGGAACTTAAAAAACAGTAAAGGAATTCCAGTAGCAAGTGGAGTATACATATTCCATATTTCTGCACCAGGTTTAGGTGTTGAAAAATCAATTAAATGGTTTGGAATAAATAGAAAATTTGATCCGACAGGATTGTAATTTAATAATTTGAAATAAAAATAAGTTATATGGTGGCTATTCATTTAGCCACCAAAAATATTAAACATATGAAAAAATTTATACACACATTTATATTTGCTTTTTTTACTGCATCAATGATATTTGCAGGAAACCCAGATAGGCAAGGTGAAGCAGGAGCAGCAGAATTACTACTTAATCCTTGGGCGCGAAGTGCTGGATTACATTCAATGTCAACGGCATCCGTAACCGGAGTTGAAGCTATGAGAATTAATGTAGCAGGATTAGGAAGAATTAGTAAAGGAGAATTTCAGGTTGGTAATACGAGATTGTATGAAGGATCAACAATGGGAATTAATTCATTCGGATTTGCAACTAAATCAGGAGAAAATGGAGCATTTGGAGTATCGTTGGTAGCTATGGATTTTGGTGAAATTCCAATCACAACCACTGATCAACCAGAAGGAACTCAAGGAAAGTATTCTCCAAGTTTTATTAATATTGGATTGGGTTATGCATACACTTATGAAAACAAGATAAGTGTGGGATTATTGGTAAGAGTTGTTTCGGAATCACTACCAGATGTAACAGCTTCTGGATTTGCTATTGATGCAGGGGTACAATATGTATCAGGTGATAGAGATAATTTTAAGCTTGGAATAGCACTACGTAACATAGGATCTCCAATGGAGTTTGGTGGAGAAGGTTTATCGTTCGGTACTGAAGCTCCTGGATCAGATCCATCATATCCGATTACAGCATATGCTAGAGCTGAAGATTTTGAGTTACCATCACTACTTAATATTGGACTTTCTTATGATTTCTATTTTGGAGAAACTAATTTTTTGAGAGGTATAGCTAACTTTACGTCAAATGCATTTTCAAGAGATGATATTGGGATAGGAGCAGAATTTTCTTTTAGAGATCTTGTAGTATTACGAGCAGCATATAAAAAATCTTTAGGAGATGACCGTGGTGGACTTTCTAGTAACTTGTATACTGGATTTGCAGGAGGAATATCTATAGATGTACCTTTAAAAAGAGCTGATAATAGGATTGTTGGTATCGATTATGCATACAGAACAACTAATCCATTTAGAGGTACGCACAATTTTTCTTTACGTTATGGATTTTAAGAAGGAACTAAAACCAGTCTAAAAAGAGTTAATAGTACATCAAGTACAAAACAAAAAACGTTTCTATCTGTTTAAGGTAGAGACGTTTTTCGTGTTATTGATTAATAGATGTCTATTGATCAATAAGTTTTATTAATGTTTAAATTTAAATTTATGGCAATATCATATTTCACTCAAGAAGGATACGATAAAATACAAAACGAACTGGATCACCTAAAGACAAAAGGTAGGAAAGAAATGTCAAATGCAATAGCTGAAGCAAGAGATAAAGGAGATTTGTCTGAGAATGCTGAGTATGATGCAGCAAAAAACGCTCAAGGATTATTAGAGCTTAAGATTAACGAAATGGAAAAAGTGATGGCTAATGCTAGAGTATTAGATAAAAGCCAATTGGATAGCAGTAAAGTAACTATACTGTCAAGCGTAACTATTAAGAATAAGAAAAGCAATAAAGAAGTTGTATATACTTTGGTAGCAGAAGCAGAAGCGAATCTTAAAGAAAAAAAGATTTCTGTTAGTTCACCAATTGGTAAAGGATTGTTAGGAAAAAGTGTAGGAGAAGTAGCTCAAATACAAACACCAACCGGAGGTATTGATTTTGAAGTAATAAAAATCGAATTATAAAAACTACTTTATGGCTTCTGGCATATTTTCTAAAATAATCAAAGGTGAAATATCTAGTTATAAAATAGCGGAGGATGATAATCATTATGCATTTTTAGATATTAATCCGTTGGCCAAAGGTCATACACTCGTCATACCCAAAGCAGAAGTAGATTATATCTTTGATTTGAATGATGATGACTTGGCGGCACTGCATTTATTCTCAAAAAAGGTAGCTGTAGCTATAAAAAAAACCATCAATTGTAAACGGGTTGGGGTTTTGGTAATAGGTACAGAAGTTCCTCATGCACATATTCATCTTATACCGTTTGTTGACGAAAAACAAATGGCTATTACTAGTCCAAAGATAGAATTAGAAACAACTGAAATGGTTAGTATTTCTACAAAAATTAGAAATGCATATCAAGGCAGTATTGGTAAGAAAACACTTGTTTTTGGAGCATCTACTAAGGTAGAAAGATATTCTAATAAAGCTATGAGAATGCTGGAAGAGTATAATCATCCGATTGTAGCTATTGGTGGCAGAATTAGTGAATCTGAAGGTGTGCCAATATTAGTGGGACACCCGATTATTGACGCTATCGATACTGTTACAATATATATGGGAATGGATAGACAAAAAGACCACGAAGCATATATATTATCATTGAATCCTAAGCGGATAATATTCAATCCAGGTGCAGAAAATCACGATTTATACAAAAAAGCTGATGATATTGGTATCGAAGTATTAAATGCCTGCACACTTGTATTATTAAGATCAGAACAATATTAGAATTCTAATAGTGTAATAATACTAAGTACATATTGTCAGTTAAATTAATTACTGTCGAACCCCATTAACCCAGAGAATTTTTTGTGCTAATCTTCCTTTTGGTTTTACTTTTACTTCTACCCCTTGATTTACTTGATAATTTAAGAAAAAATTATCTCCGATTACCTTCCAATCTACTTTTACATTACCAGTCGGATGTGGCACTATTCCTTTTGCCCAATTTATAGTTTCGGACTGTGGAGATATCGTTACATAAGACATATCGGTATATTCTGGAAATCCAAGTTGTACACCAAGAACGTACGTCGAAAGATACCAAGTAGGAGCACCACTCCAACCATGAGATTTAGAACCTTGTCCACCTTCACTACCAAAATTTTCCCAGACACAATCATTGTCTTCAAAAACCATATTTTGCCAATATTTACGCATAAACCACTCCGCTGTTTTTGCATTTTCCATTTTATATAGTGCTCCTAAACCATAAAAAGAACCATAAGGGGTTATCTTATTGTTACGAGAACTATTACCAATAGAATCCAATTCTTCAATTAAAAACTGATTAATGTACTTATGCTGAGAGTCGTCTGACACATCAAAAATAACTGGCCATGCACTGGATAGAGGATAGTAGCTATCTATCTTTTTTCCACTTTTATAACCATCGAAGTAAGCTTTTTTATCTTCATCCCACATAAGAGACGCTACTGCTTTTGCTGATGATTTACTGATACTTTTATATTGATTTCCATCTTCTATATATCCCAATAAAATTGCCATATCTCCAATAATATCAAATGATTTACTCATAAGAGATTGGGTCGTTGCTAACTGCGCATTTCCTTTTTCTATTTTAGACCATTCAATAAATGATTTGACTTCATCAAATAAACCATTATCCAATTGAGTAACTGCCAATGAGTCCATCATTCTTTTGTATTTTGGATAGGAATATTTTAGAAACGTTATGTCTCCTGTCAGATCATAATACCACTTAAGATTGACCAATGTAAGTAGTGGAAAATCACTTAATACATCAATATGGTGTCTGTCATATAGATTATCGCTATAATCTTCAAATACTTCTGCATAAAGCCCTTGTATCTGCTGCATACTCTTTCTTGCTAATTTTGTGTCGCCAGATATTACATAACCTATTGTTGTCTCTGGTAGTAAATCTCCTGCGTATAAGCCACGTTCTCTAAATGGATCAGTATATACGTCATCTGCACACAGTTCAATGGTCCGTTTTCCAAGTTTCCATACTTGATTTAACATTCGATCGGAACATTCAAATCTACCGATATCTTGTAATGGATAATTTTGTTTAATACTACCTACTTTATGAACAATCACTTCACCAATTGGATTCTTAATATTTACTTGAATTAATTTGTGACCATTAGGTTTAAACACTTCAAAATAATTGTAACCTTCTTTTGCAATATGGCGAGCTGACATGTAGAGAGCAAATCTTTTAAGAATATGTAATCGGTCACCGTCCTTATCTTCCGCCCATCCAATATCAACAATTGTACCTTCGGGAGCAGTATATTCAATAAATATCCTACCATAAGTATTTTTACCCATATCATAAATAATGGCATTTCCACTTTTATCATCTAATGCTATATCTGTTACTTTGGTTGGTTCGTGATCGATTTTTTTATCAAAATAGCTGTATGCAATTGAAACAGAAGGATTATTACAATGATCACCTTTAATATGACCAACCCATGATTTTGATAATTTTGGTAATTCTTCTGGAGCGAAAGGAAGGTTCAGTTTTTTGATTAATTGATCTTCATCATCAGTAAACGGACCAGCAGACATCATAAAATAAGGAGAATTTAATTTTTTAGTTGGAGATAGTATAAGACCAGCATTTTTTGGTAATATCATAGAAAACTCCCAATGACTCCACACTACACCATACTTTTCAAAATAGTAATTCCACCCTTTTTTTAGATGTAGTGTAACATTTGACCTTCGATTAATACCATTGGGTGCTGGTTTTCCAGATAGCGCCTTACCATTAAGAAAGTGTTCGCCCCACCAGAGCCCCACTTCTATATCTTGATCTATAGGAGAATAAATATAAGTGTATCCAAAAATCCAAGGGTTTGCTTCATATTCTTCACCAGTTGCATCAGGAATAGTAATTCTAAAAGAATGCACATCTTCGTCATCTTTCAATTTGTAAACCCCGTCAACGTTTAACGGGAGTACTTCATCTTGAGTTAATAGTGGAATAGATCGAGGAGAAAGTTTTCCCCAAGCTTTTTGGTTTTGTAGCACAACTACATTTTTCCATTGACTACGGTCAGTATCAATTTTGTCCCAATCATCTATACCAATACGTGCATCATAAGCATCAAAAGCACCTTGTGCAAAAGTCATTTTGGGAGCAGTCTGATCATATCCGGTGGCTTTGATACATTTCCATTTTCCAGGAGTAACAAGATCAATATTGTTTTGACCAGATTGTATATTCCCCCAGGCAATAAATCCACCTGAAGTCTGTAACAATTGGTAAGTGCTCATACCATTGGATAGTACTTTTACAGTAATAATGTTTTTTCCTTTTTGTAAATAAGGAGAGATATCATGTGAATCATATTCGATTTCTTCAGGGTAATATCGACCAGGACCCCAATTAATATCTACACCATTTACTTTAAGTAGATATCTTGAATCAGCAAATAGATTAAAAATACATTCCTTAGGAACATTGTCCAAATCAAATGACCTCGAAAAATATACATATTGATGCCTACCTCCGCCTGTATCATCAACCCATACAAACTTGGCTTGGTCAGTTTTTATAATTTCTGTTTTGTAATGGGAATCAATTACTTTATTTGTTGAGCAAGACCATACTATAGTAAGAAGAAATAGAAAAGTAAAATTATTAAAATAGGGTTGCATATAGGTATTGATTTTTTGTGCAGTAAACATTAAAGGTAGAAAAATGAAATTAATATTAACATCTTATATATACAAGTTATGTAGACAATATTAATATTTATCATATAAATTGTATAGTTTCGTAGGATAAGATCACAAATTTTAAAATTATTGTAAGTATATGAAAAATTTCATCATTTTATTATTGTTGTTTATTACGAATATATCAACTGCACAGCTGGGAGTAAATCTTAATATGCCAGAGCGAGGAGGCACATATATTGATGTAGTAAAAGAAAATTATAGGTGGGTAAGCATTGCTACAGGTGCACTTGTCACTACCGAAGAAGTGGACAATCAAGGATGGCCATTAGTAGATGCAATATATATATTTGATGAAAGACCAGTTGCAGAATGGACAGGTAGCATAGATGATCCTGAGGTATATAGGTTAGATCTTACGGGTACTTACAAATGCTCATTTAATGGAAAGGCCGATGTATTGAATACTGAAGATGGAAATATAGAAAACTATCAATACGATGAAGTAAATAATAAATCTACTTTTGACTTAGTGGTAACGGGTACTGCAGGATTATTTGTATTTGAGTTTTCTAACACAAAAAGAACTGCAACATCAGTATTTAATACAGGGTTTACAAATTTTAAAATGCTAAGACCAGGTTATGATAATGATGATGATATATTTCACCAACCATTAGTTGATATACTTACAGAGGTGGGTTTTTCGGCAGTAAGGTATATGATGTTTACAGGAGCAAATGGTGGAGACACTAATTTTCCAGAGAGTATAAGTTGGGAAAATAGAAAATTACCAACAGATGCTTCTCAAAATAGAATGTCACAAATAGGGAAAAAAGGTAGATCTTGTTGGGAATATGTTATTGCATTAGCTAATAAAACGATGACTGATCCTTGGATTAATATACCAGTATCGGCAGATTCTAATTATGTGATAAGATTAGCTGAATTGTTACAAAAGAATTTAGATCCTACGCTCAATATTTATGTAGAAAGTAGTAATGAAGTTTGGAATACGGCACCAGGGTTCGAACAGACAGAATATAATCGTGCTCAAGGAGTTTCATTGGGATTGGACGAAAGACAAAATCATGGAAGACGGACAGTAGAGTTGTCTAAGTTGTTTGCTCAAGTATATGGGCAGGATGCAATTAATGACAATATTAGAATTGTAATGTCTAACCACAAACCGATGTTAAAATGGTGGGTAAAACCAACTTTGCAATATATAAATACAAATTTTGGACCTCCATCAAGTTATATTTATGCATTATCTACCCAAACGTATTTTACTGGAGGACATTCGATGTTAAGTGTTGATGAATTATTAGATAAGTGTCATGAGAATATCGTTGAGCAAATGGATGAGCAATCTGGAAATGAAGCAGGCAGATTACAATGGATACAAATGGGTAAGGATTGGAATTTGACTGGTGGATTGTTGTCTTATGAAGGCGGACCGGATCATGGAGGTGGAAGTCTTAGCAACATTAATAATAAAATAAAAGCTGAACGTAATGAAAGAATGTGTGATATTATGAAATTCAATATAGATACATCTTTCTTACAAGTTGGCGGAGAATTAGGAATGCACTTTATGTTATCCAGTCCATACATGAGATATGGAAGTTACGGTCTTACAGATGATATTGACAAGCCATATAGAAATTTTAAAATGGCTTGTGTCAAAGATATGCTTGATAATTTTACAGCAGTAAAAGAGAATGAGATTAATAAATCTTCAAATTTTGAAGTATATCCAAATCCGATTTTAGATAAATTTTCTATAGATTTTAATATTAAGAAGTCTCAAAACGTTTCTATTTCTGTGTATAATATTCTTGGATCTAAGATAATGACATTAGTAGATAAGCGATTTGGTTCTGGAAAACACACAGAATCATTTCAGGTTACTTTAGATGAAGGTATCTACTTCGTAAATTTACAAATTGATGGTAAAGAAATTGCGAATAAGAAAATAATATTTTTAAATTAAATTTACTCTAATTAACGTGTCACCAAAAGAGAGGTTTTTAGATTAATTAGTGTGTAATATATGATACTAACTTTTTTATATACTCATTTTCTTGGTCCATACCTTTAATCTTTTGTATAATTTTTTGATCTTTAATATTTCTACTTGATATTACATTTAGAGCTCGTAATCTTACGTATTCATTATTACTGTTAAGCGCATTGGATAATGTTTTGAGGGCTGTTTTAGTATTGCCAATAAGATATAACGCTTCTGCACTAGTCACAGCTACATCTTCGCTACTATCTTTGGATAGTATTAATAGTTGTTGTAAAAGTGGTTTAGAATTTTGTCCTAATATTATACAGCCTGTTGCTCCCCAAAATCTAACAGCAGCAAACGGACTTTTGAGCATAGGAGCCAATATATTAACACTTGGATTAAGAGTTGCATTTTCTGCTGACTCGATAGCCAAAAGGCATTCTTTTTTATTATTATTAATTATTTTATTATAAGTTAATTTTTGATTTTGAGATCTTTGCCACAGTTCACCTTCTGGAAAAAATCCTCCATCAAGATATTTTTTGCATATTTCATTATTAGCTTTTCTATATTCTTTAATAACAGAATTGTATTGTTTGTCAGTTGCTAAGTTGACAACATTATGAGGGTCATTAACAATGTCATATAATTCTTCAGATTGACGAGGCTCAAAAAACACACTTTCTGCCGCATTACATTCACCATTTTGATAACTTTTTGACCATTCTACCATTGATTTAGCCTTCCATAAAAATTCTATGTGTTGTCCATTTGGTCTATAAGGCATGTAGTTTTTAATGTATCGATATTTTTTGTCTCTTATGGTTCTTACCATATCATATGCTTCGTCCATTCTACCTCTAAATCCATAAGATATATCATTGGCTTGACCAATATGTAATCCTGCAAATGCAGTTCCATGCATATGATCTGGTTTTACAATATTTGCCATGCTCAATATTGTTGGAGCCATATCAACAAATGACACTAAATTATTGGTGGTTGTCCCCATTGGTTGTGTCGCTAAATGCTGATATTTTTTAGGGTAGACAATAATCATAGGTATCTGTAAACCTGAGTCAAAATTAAATCTTTTACTTCGCCCTAATACACCACCATGGTCACTTGAATATATGATAATAGTGTTTTCGAGCAGATTGTTTTCTGAAAGATGGTTGATAACACTACCAACCTCAAAGTCCATCATTTGCATTGCTTTGTAATACCAAGACCAATCATCTTTGGTTGCAGGAGATGTGGGTTGATAAGGAGGAATAACAATGTCATCTTTACTAAAATCATGAAATGTGGCAAGAAGACTATCGATATTAGAAACGGATCCAAATGTTCCTTTAAAATAATCCAATAAATTAGTTCTGTCAAATAATTTACTTTCATGTGACATCCAAGTATTGTAAAACATAAAAAAAGGTTGGTTGTCCTTTTTATCAGTAAGGGCATCTTTCATAGCCCAAAAATCATCTTTATCCCATGTTCCATTTTGTTTAGGTATGTTGTAGTCTCTTTTTACCCTTAGTGTAGTATAGTAGCCGGCATCTTTGAGGTATTGTGGAAAAAATTTAACATAGTTAGGCACATCAACTTGGCTTCGCATATGTTGAGACCCTAAGCTTGTGGGGTACATGCCAGTAATTAATGTTGACCTTGAAGGTGCACAAACAGGAGCGTTTGCAAATGCATTTTTGTATAATAATCCATTCTCAGCTAGTTGATCTATATTTGGAGTTATTGCGGATTTATCACCATAACATCCTAAGAAAGGACTATTGTCTTCACTTACTATCCACACTATATTAGGGGGAGGTAATGCACTTTTGTCAGTTTCTTGATTGGTTTCAGATTTAGTAAAATTACAATTTACAAAAAGCAATGAAATTAAAGTAGCAAGCAAAAAATTTGAGCAATATTGATACATTAAAAATTATTTTGGGTGTTTATTTTGATTTTTTATCTATAACAATATCCAATTCAATTATTGCATGGTGATTAGGTTTGATAACAGTATTAAGCACTTCAAAAGATAAAATTATATTTTCTAATTTAGAATGAGTTCTGATTTGTAAATATTTTTCTTGTTGAGGTGGAATTATAAGTATTCCAGCATTATTATGAATATCAAAGTTACTGGTATTTCTTAGATTGTACGATGCGTCAGAGTTGTTTTTAATAAGCACTTCTAGGATTGTAATTTCTTTTTTGTGAGATGGCCAAGTTGCTTCATCATAATGAGCAGACTTTATTTCTAAGGAAGCTTTGATTAATGGCGCTAATAATTCTTGGTGACCGATTAAAGTGTTTTTATACCAAACTACTGTTTGACCATCAAACATTGCTTTTTTGATACTTTGCTCTGATTTTTCTTTGGCAAAAACAAGGGTTATTGGACGATGACCTCCTTGATGTACATGAAAGTCCCAATCTATTAACCCATGAATATCAGATGCACCAATAAAAGTCAAATTATTGGCCAATGCAATATCTATAGCTTCTGTCGAAAAAATATCTCCATTAACTATTTCAATACCATGTATTAATTTTTCTTTGATTAATAGTTTGTGCATATCTGTTAGTCTTGCTACGCCATCATGAACTTGACCTTTCCAATGAGGATGATTCCAAAACACAAAAGCATCTTGCTTATTTGCTTCGCGAAAAACTTGTATGGGATCATCGATCAATAATTTGTTAGCGTCACTTATAAATATTGCATTGGAATGTCCAGGAGGCATAGATCTAGTGATTTCTACTCCATTTACTATGATAAGTATAGAATCATGCATCTTTTTTTTCTTCTTTAATGCCAATTTAAAAGCCCTATTTCTATCTGGATGAGGAATATCTAATTTGTGCGGCTGATACTCTAAATGTTCTGTAATTGATATAGCATCTAATCCATCTCTAATAGCTTCTTCAACTCTTATGTCAGGATGTACTTTGCCATCTGAGAATATAGCATGTTGATGAAAATCACATTTTATTGTTTTGTAACCAGGTACATCTGGAAAAGTTATCTTTCTATCATGATCGTGGTCATGGCTATGTTGAGTTGTACAGATTATATTACAAGAAAAAATAATGAATATTATTAAATAAAACTTTTTTAGAAAGCGTGGTTTATTTTTTTTAATAAAAGAAAAATTTAAACAATTCATATGTATTACTATTTATAATTAAATGGAGTTTTTTCTTTATAATGGTTCATTAGCTATCTATCTGGTAGTCTAAATGTACTAATTAATCTAAAAATAATGTTATTAATGCAAATTTGGGTACTAAGGATAAAGATATTATTATTTTTATCATTGAATTGAGTAGCATATTTGAAAAGAGAATAAAATATAACTTGATTTGGCTTTTTTGTAACAGTTAAAAACAATCAAAAATGAAACATTTTTTATTAATAGTATTTTCAATTTTGTCACTAACAATCTATGGGCAAGAGAATACAAATCTGAACAAATTTAGACAGTTAGGACAAGAACTACCTACGCCTAACATATATAGAAATGCAGCCGGAGCCCCTGGAGCTAAATATTGGCAGCAGAAAGTCGATTATGATATGAAAATCGAGATTGATGATGAAGCAAGAAAATTGTATGGATCTTCAAAAATCACTTATAAAAATAATTCTCCGGATGAACTTACTTATTTGTGGTTACAATTGGATCAAAACGTACGTGCCCAAGAAAGTGATTCTTATAAGATTAGTGAAAGCGAAATTGGTAGCCAACCATCTTCATGGTCATTGGCAAGGTTAGAAACAGATTTTGATGGAGGATTTAATATTGAAAGTGTAAAAAGTGGTTCAGGAAAAAAGATGGATTATACTATTGTCAAAACAATGATGAGAATTAATTTACCTAAAGGACTAAAACCGGGAGCTAAAATGGAATTTAGTGTAAAATGGTGGTATAATATCAATAACACTCGAAAAGATAGAGGACGGTCAGGTTATGAACCATTTGAAGAAGATGGAAATAATGTATATGTGATCGCACAGTTTTTTCCGAGAATGTGTAAGTACTACGATGTCTATGGATGGCAAAACAAACAGTTTTTAGGTAGAGGAGAATTTACATTAGAATTTGGTGATTACAATGTTGCAATCACAGTACCTTCAGATCACTTAGTGGCTTCGACAGGCACACTTAATAATGAAAGCTCAGTATTGTCTGGAGCGCAAAAAACACGTCTTAATAACGCAAGACGATCATATGATCAGCCAATTACAATAGCGACAAAAGAAGAGGCAGACGATAGAATGAAATCTAAATCGAGCACAAAAAAAACATGGAAATTTTCGGCAAAGAATGTAAGAGATTTTGCTTTTGCATCATCAAGAAGATTTATTTGGGATGCTTTAAATGTAAAGTTACCAAATGGAAACTCTACAATGGCTATGAGTATGTGGGTTAAAGAAGGGGATTGTCTGTGGAAAAAATATTCAACAAAAGCGATAGCACAGGCGCTAAAAACCTTTTCAAAATATACAATTGATTACCCATACCCAGTAGCATGGTCTATAGATGGAAGTATGGGAATGGAATATCCTATGATATGTTTTAATTATGGAAGATGTGAAGATGATGGCACTTATAGCAAACGTACTAAATATGGGCATATAGGAGTAATAATCCATGAAGTGGGACACAATTTTTTTCCAATGATTATCAATTCTGATGAACGACAATGGACTTGGATGGACGAAGGATTTTGTACATTTGTCCAGTACCTAACAGAACAAGAATTTGAAAGAAATTATCCTTCAAGAAGAGGACCAGCTCATAAAATTACTGGTTATATGGGAGGGGACAAAAGCAATATTACTCCGATAATGACCAATTCAGAATCAATCAAACAATTTGGTAATAATGCTTATGGAAAACCAGCAACAGGACTAAATATATTAAGAGAAACGATTCTTGGAAGAGATTTATTTGATTATGCATTTAAAGAGTATGCTCGTCGCTGGGCATTTAAAACACCTACACCTTCAGACTTTTTTAGAACTATGGAAGATGCTTCAGGTGTCGATCTTGATTGGTTTTGGAGAGGTTGGTTTTATACCACTGATCATATAGACTTAGGTATGGCATCAGTAAAACACTTTAAAGTAGATCCAGAAGATCCTGATAAAAAAATGGAATTAGCATTAGATAGAAAGAAAAAGCAACCAATAAACATATCTACAATTAGAAATAATAATGAAATCAAGGAAACATACAACGAAAAAGATCCTACGCTTAACGACTTTTATACAACCTATGATCCTATCGTACCGAATGCAGTTGACAAGCAAGAATATGAAGATCTAATGAAAAACCTCTCAGAAGAAGAGAAAGAATTATTAACTAATGGTAAAAACTATTATGAAATAACTTTTGAGAATATTGGTGGTTTTCCGATGCCCGTTATTGTAGAATTTGAATATAAAGATGGGAGTACAGAGGTAATAAGAATACCTGCCGAAATATGGAAATCTGATGCTACTAAAGTGACTAAAGTTTTTCCAACAACAAAAGAAGCAGTAAAAATAACGCTTGATCCATTTTTAGAAACAGCTGATGTTGATAGGGACAATAATTATTTTCCGAAAGAATCACAACCAAGTAGATTTGAAATATTTAAAAATAAAAAGACAAGAGGACCTAGAGAAAATTTAATGCAAAGAAACAATAGAGCAAAAAAAATATTGCAACCATAATTTTACTTTTTTTCAAGATTAGGAATCTTTTTTTGTAAATAAAAACTACTAAATGTATCCAGATTTATCTTATTTTTTCCACGACTTGTTCGGAACTGCCGTCGATAATTGGGCTTCAATTTTTAAAACTTTTGGTCTTATGTTGGCTTTAACCTTTGTGGTGACTGCTATCTTTGTAAGGTTAGAACTCAAGCGAAAAGAAGAGGAAGGGCTGATAATGGCAACAACTAAGACTATAGTACAAAAGGGTGGCATACAATGGAGAGAAATAATATATAATAGTATTGTGTTGGGTATATTGGGGTTAAAAATTCCTTATATATATTCTCACTTTGCAGATTTTCAACAAGATCCTGCATCCGTTTTATTATCTTCCAAAGGTGTTTGGCCAATTGGTTTATTGGTATTTGTAGGAGCTTTGGGTGTTAGTTATTATACGCAAAAAAAGGAAAACAGGCAGGCATCTACAAAAAAAGTTGTTGTGCATCCTCATCAGCGGACAGGAGATATTATTATTACAGCTGCAGTTTCTGGAGTAATAGGCTCTAAAGTTTTTTCAATATTAGAAAACTTAGAATATTTCTTTCAAGACCCTATTGGACAATTGATATCTGGTAGTGGATTGACAATATACGGAGGATTGATTTTTGGGGCTATTGCTGTTTATTTGTATGTAAAAAAAATAGGAATTGCACCAGTTCATATGTTAGATATTGGTGGCATGGTAATATTGTTGGGATATGCGATTGGACGTATGGGATGCCAATTGTCTGGTGATGGCGATTGGGGTATTGTAGCTGCAGCTATCCCGGAATGGTGGTTTTTACCTGATTGGTTTTGGTCCTATAATTTTCCTAATAATGTTGCTAATTCTGGAAGCCTTCTCGAAGGGTGTGACGTAAATGCATATAACCAATTATTGAGTAATAGAGAATTGTCTGTAGAACAAAGGTGTCAATCATCTTGTGGAATGAGATATTGTCATGAACTGACCAAGGGAGTATATCCTACATCAATATATGAAATCATTATTTCACTTATAGGATTTGGTTTGTTGTGGATTTGGAGAAAAAAAATTAGAATTGGGGGTATGCTATTTGCATTGTACCTTATTTATAATGGGTTAGAACGATTTTTTATTGAAACCATTAGAGTCAATGAACGCTATGATTATTTTGGTCTTGATTGGTCTCAAGCACAATTTATATCTATTGGGTGGATAATAGCGGGTATATCGGGTGTTGTTTATCTGTGGAAATTTGGAACTCGATATGAGGCAAAAAACTAAGTATTGAAGCTTGTCTATCTTCAGGCTTTCCTCATAATATTGCACAGGCAACAACAATACAAAAGAGTCTTAATAAACTCATCAAATATATTACTTTTGTGTTTTTAATAAAAAAAATCCAAAACAATGAGCCATTTAATAGCACCAAGTATATTAGCAGCTGATTTTGCGAATCTGCAACGAGATATAGAGATGATTAATAGCAGTGAAGCAGATTGGTTGCACATTGATGTAATGGATGGGAGTTTTGTACCAAATATTTCTTTTGGTCAGCCAGTAGTCAAAGCAATAGCAAAACATAGTAAGTTGCCTTTAGATGTTCATCTAATGATTGAGAAACCAGAAAAATATATTGAAGAATTTAGAGATGCTGGTGCTGAAATAATTACGGTACATTATGAAGCCTGTCCTCACCTACATAGGACGATTCAGCAGATTAAAGCTACAGGAGCTAAAGCAGGAATAGCACTAAACCCTCATACCAACGTCTCATTGTTAGCGGATGTATTAGAAATGACAGACCTTGTATGTCTTATGTCCGTTAATCCAGGATTTGGTGGACAAAAATTTATATATCAAACTATAGTAAAGATAAAGCAACTTACTCAGATGATTACTGATATAAATACAGAAACGCTTATTGAGATTGATGGCGGAGTAGGATTACACAATGCAGAAGCTATGTTGCAAGCAGGTGCAAGAGTGTTAGTAGCTGGATCTAGTGTGTTTAAATCAGAAAACCCAATCCAATCAATAAGTCAATTAAAATCTATAGGAAGTATATAGAAAATTTACTGTACGACGTTATTGTAGTTATACCATATTTTAATGATGAAAAAATATTTATTTTTGCTTATTCTTGTTTTTTTTGGTGCCAATATAGGTGCTCAAAAAGCAGTTGTTTTTGGTAACATCTCAGATCTTGAGACTAAGCTACCTGTAGATTTCGCAACGGTATATATCGAGAATACTAATATCGCTACCGAATCTGCAATTGATGGATCTTATCGATTAGAAATTGATGCTAATAAAGTATTTAGGCTTGTAGTATCAAGACTTGGCTATGAAAATGCGTATTATTCTATTCCAAAAATGGATAAAAATAAAAAAAGATTGGTAAATATAAAGTTGGCTCCTCAAGAGTCAGACATTGAAATAGTAGTTACAGAATCAAGAGTTGAAGATGTAGGAATGGTAAGAGAAGAAGTGACAGAACTAAAACATATACCTTCTGCATCAGGAAACTTAGAAAGTGTATTGCCAAGTATAGCATTGGGGGTGTCCACTGGTACTGGGGGAGAATTAAGTTCTCAATACAATGTCAGAGGAGGAAATTATGATGAAAACTTGGTTTATGTAAATGATTTTGAAATATTCAGACCTCAGTTGATTAGAAGTGGACAACAAGAAGGGTTGAGTTTTCCTAATATTGATTTAGTAAGAGATTTGTCGTTTTCTTCTGGTGGATTTCAATCTAAGTATGGAGACAAATTATCGTCTGTACTTGATATAAAATACAAACGGCCTGACGAAAGTGCTGGAAGTGTTTCTATGAGTTTTTTAGGATTGGCTGCTCATATTGAAGGCAGCAAACGAATAGGAGCAAATGCATATAATAAATTTAGATATTTAGTTGGTGCAAGATACAAAACGACAAAATATTTATTAGGATCATTGGATACTAAAGGAGAATATCTTCCTGAATTTACAGATATCCAAGCGTATTTGACATATGATATTACAAGAGATTTACAAATCGGAGTTTTGGGAAATTACAACAATAGTGTATATGATTTTACACCGGTGTCAAGAAGTACAACATTAGGGTTGATAACTCGTGCCTTGCGGTTTACTTCAGTTTTTGAAGGAGGCGAAAGAGATAAATTTAAAAATGGTACTACTGGTGTAGCTTTTACTTTTGTACCAGAACGAGACAAAGATCCATTATACTTAAAGCTATTGTTTTCTGATTATAGATCGAATGAAGAAGAGAATTTTGATATTTTAGGATACTATAGATTAGCAGAAATTGAAACTGATTTGGGTAGTGATAATTTTGGTACCGAAGTAGCAGTATTGGGTGTAGGTACGCAACACCAGTACACAAGAAACTACTTATATAACCATATTTATAATATTGCACACAAAGGTGGTTATGAAATACAATTGGAAGGAGATGCTATAAAATCCCATTTTGTACAATGGGGAGTCAAATACCAAAATGAGACTTTTATTGATCAGCTAAATGAGTGGGAAAGAATAGATTCAGCAGGGTTTTCATTACCGATTAATGCAGAAAATTTGAATTTGTCTTCGGTGCTAAAAACTGAAAATGATATTTTTTCTTCAAGAATTTCTGGATTTGTACAAGATTCCTATTCTTATCTTGATGAAGATGTGAGAGAATTTAAAATTACAGGAGGTGTAAGAGCTAACTATCGCAAATTAAGCGAAGAATTAGTCGTAAGCCCAAGAGTACAATTTTTGTACAAACCACTCCAATGGGACAACGATATATCATTTAAATTGAGCAGTGGTGTGTACTATCAGCCTCCTATATATAGGGAGATGAGGCGTATAGATGGATCTGTAAATACTAAATTAAAATCTCAAAAATCTATTCATTTTGTTGGAGGTATGAGCTATGACTTTTATTGGAGGAGTATGAGTGAAAAACCATTTAGATTGATCACAGAATTATACTATAAGACAATGTCTAATCTGGTGAGTTATGAAATAGATAATGTAAGAATAAGGTATAGTGGAGAAAATGATTCTGAGGGTTTTGCAACGGGTATTGATATAAGACTTAATGGAGAGTTTGTACCTGGAGCAGAATCATGGGTAAATTTATCTTTTTTAAAAACAGAGGAAAACATTTTAGGTGTAGATCATCTTCAATATAATAGAGATGATCCAGAGCACCCCAAAGTAGTAAATAGTGTACCAAGACCAACAGATCAATTTATGACCTTGTCCATGTTTTTTCAAGATTATTTGCCACATAATGAAAATTTTAAAATGCATCTTAATCTTGCTATTGGAACAGGATTACCATTTGGTGTTAAAGGTAATAACCGAGAATATAGAAATGCATTTAGATACAAACCGTATCATAGAGTTGATATAGGTTTTGGCTATCAGATATGGAAATCTGATTGGAAAAAAAGGAGACCTCATCACCCATTTAGTTTTTCTAAAAATGCTTGGTTTAGTCTTGAGGTATTTAATATGCTTGAAGTTGCCAACGTTGCTAGTAACACTTGGATAAAAACGGTTACAAATAGCCAGTATGCTATTCCTAACTATTTGACATCTAGAAGAGTCAATTTGAGATTGAGGATTGATATTTAATCTAAAAACCTTATCTTTGGATACTAATTCCATAACATCAATGCATCACACTAAAAAATCTTCTCTTTATTATAATTTTGTTTTCATTAGTACTTTTGTATTATCTATTTGGATGACATCGACTATTGATGCTTATGGTCAGGATAATAAAAAGACTATTTCAGCACTTAGAATTAATAATGATATAAAGCTTGATGGATTTTTAAATGAAGGGATATGGGAAAATGCTGAAATCGCTTCTGGTTTTATCCAAAGCGTACCTGTTTTTGGTGTATCACCGAGTCAAAAAACGGAAGTCAAAGTACTATACGATAATAAAGGTATACATATCGGAGCTATGCTGTACGATGAGCAACCCAGCAAAATATTAAGAGAATTATCTAAAAGAGACGAACGAAATAATACAGATTGGTTTGGAGTATCATTTGATACATATCAAGATGGTATTAATGGATTTGCATTTATCGTTACTGCTGCTGGAGTGCAACAAGATTTAAAATTTACGGGTAACAACGAAGATGAAAGTTGGGATGCAGTATGGGAAAGCGAATTACAATATTTGGAAAATGGATGGTCAGTTGAGATGTTTATTCCCTATTATGCAGTTAGATTTGCCAATGTAGATATTCAGCATTGGAATGTTCAATTTACAAGAGAAATAAGAAGAAATAGAGAAGAAGTAAATTGGAACCCTGTCGATCCGTCTATCAGAGGTTTTATCAATCAAGCGGGACACTTAGAGGGTATCAATGATATAAAATCGCCTGTAAGATTGTCATTAACACCATTTATAACTGGTTATATTAATACGTTTACCAGTCCAAATAATCCTTCAGAAAATAATGTATCTCCTGCATATACTGGAGGTATGGATCTAAAGTACGGTATCAATGATGCATTTACATTAGACATGACTTTGATTCCTGATTTTGGACAAGTGTTGAGTGATAACCAAGTGCTCAATTTGTCTGCTTTTGAAGTTTATTTTGAAGAGAACAGACAATTTTTTACAGAAGGAATTGAGCTATTTGACAAAGGAAGATTATTCTATACAAGAAGAGTAGGAGGAAGACCATTTGGATATTGGCAAGCTTATGATTCTCTTCAAGATGACGAAGCAGTAATCAACAATCCTGATATATCTCAGCTGTACAATGCTACTAAAATATCTGGCAGATTGAGTTCTGGTACTGGTCTAGGAATCTTTAATGCTGTGGCTGGTCCAGAATACGCAACGATAGAAAACACCAATACTGGAGCGCAGAGACAAGTACAAACCAACTCACTTACTAATTATAATGTAATAGTAGCGGATCAAAACTTAAAAAATAACTCTGTGGTAAGTATCATTAATACTAATGTACATCGCAAAGGTGAAGATAGGGATGCTAATGTCACTGGGATGTTTTTTAGACTAAATACAGAAGGTCAAAAATATGGAGTTTGGGGCAAAGCTGTAGTATCAAATAAATATAGCCCAAATGATATAGAAACAGGACATAGTTATTCATTAGGATTTGGCAAAATTAGTGGTAATTGGAAGTATGAGTACGAATATGTCGTAGAGTCAGATGACTTTGATCCCAATGATTTAGGGATACTATTTAGTCCTAATGAAAGATCGATGGAGGCAAAAGTCAGATATGTAAAATACAAACCAAAAAATAAAAACCTTCAAAGATGGGAAGTAAGTCTATCTCCACAATATGAAAGATTGTATAATCCTAATGTCTATACAGATTTTAGTATTTCAGCAAGATCTTTTATAATATACAAAAGTAGAAATGCACTTGGATTTCATTTTACTTTAGATCCAGTAGAAAACTTTGACTATTTTGATCCAAGAACAAGTGATTTTTCAAGATACTATACAAGACCAACACACTGGAGAGCGGGGGGATTCTTTTCATCTGATTACCGAAAAACTTTTGCATTAGATTTAAGAGGTTCTTATACTAAATTTAATGAACCAGGATTTCAACGGTATTTTGTGTTATTATCTCCTCGGGCAAGGATAAGTGACAAATTATCTTTTATAATAGAAGCAGATTTTTCAAAATCAAGCAATGAAGCAGGATTTGTTAACAAAAGCAATACGGATCAAGAAATTATTGGTGATAATGATATATTGTATGGCAGAAGGAATAGACAAGTGTTAGAAAACTCGATTAGAGCACAATATATATTTAATAATAAAATGTCTCTATCTGCTCGAGTGAGACATTATTGGGCACAGGTAGAATATGCATCTTTTCATAGGCTTACACAAGATGGATACCTTGATCAGCTGGCATATGATGGAAAACAAGATGGGGAGTCACTTTTTGATAGAAACATCAATTTTTTTAATATTGATCTTAATTACACATGGAGATTTGCAAAAGGGAGTGATTTGATATTTGTATGGAAGCATAGTCTTATAGATGAGAATAAGGATTTGGAAAGTAACTATTTTGGAAATGTAAAAGGATTAATTGACAACAACAGATTAAATAGTTTTTCATTAAAGATGATCTACTTTTTGGACTATGGGACATTATTTAAATCATCAACTTAATATATTATGAAAAAAAAATATATCCTTTATGCTTTGGCAGTTATATTTATACTTATACAGTTTAAGCGAATTGACAAAACCAATCCTGAAGTAGTCAAGTCACAAGATCTATTGACAATGAGAGCACCTAGCCAATCGGTAGCAAAAAACATTAAAACAGCTTGTTATGATTGTCATTCTAATGAATCAACTTATCCATGGTACACCAACATAGCCCCTGTGTCGTGGTGGATCAAGGGACATATTGTTAATGGAAGAGAACATTTAAATTTTAGTAATTGGGGATCATATAGTATAAAAGATAGTAAGCACATTGCAGAAGAATGTGTCGAAATGATAGAAAAAAATTGGATGCCACTTATCGGTTATAAACTTATGCATAGTGAGGCAAAATTGGATGAAAAAGAAAGAGGTGAATTGATAAAATATTTTAAAACATTAAAGTAATCTATGTATAAGTTTATATTTTTTATTTCGATATTTTTTATTGTGTTGATGACATCTTGTAGTAAAAAAACTACAGCAATAAATCTTACTTCAGATTTCAAAATACAGGAAGCAGCTACTCAAAAGGTTGAAAAAAGGCAAACGTGTAATTGTAATATTCCTGAAAACTATATCCCGGATGGAAGTATTCCTCAAATTCAAGAAAAGAAAACAATACGAGTTAATTTTCATTTTCCCAATGACACCAAAGTAAACTACAGTTATATAGGAGAAGCCGCAGTAACATATGCAGAAAAGATGTTGGAAATAGCAAATGAAAAATTGTTGGAGAATGCAAAAATGAGATTACCTCTTGATAATGATATTCCTGTGTATGACCCACAATATAATTATCGATTAGTTAATGATAGAAATACAAAATCAGGATTAGCAATATATGAGGATTATGATGACGAAAATTGGCATTATATAAAGAAGGGTCGCCATAAGAATAATTTTAATAGAATACTAATTAAAAAATTTGTGCGTCAAGAACATTCTGTGCTAAATATATTTGCGATGGCATATCATCCCGATTCTATAAATGTAAAAGGATTTAATAGTGGAAAAGGAGGGATCGCATTAGGGACTTCTGTAAAGGTGGCAGGAATATTAAAGCATGGTAGAAATAGTGAATGGAGGTTAGCAACATTACTTAACCACGAGATAGGACATGTGCTGGGATTGAGTCATTCTTGGTACAAAAACGATGGCTGTACAGACACACCACCTAACCCAAATTGCTGGGGAAGAACAGACGCTGGTAAGTGTAACCTTGACGAAAATTTATCTAATAATGTAATGGATTATAACAATAGACAAAATGCGCTTACTCCCTGCCAAATAGGAAAAGTACATCTTAATATGCACAAAGAAAAAAGCAAAGTAAGGAAGTTGTTAGATAAAGATTGGTGCGCATATAATAGTAAGAAAAGTCTTATAATAGATGAAGATATGAATCTTGATAGAGCTGTGGATATGAAGGGAGATCTTATAGTAAAAGATAAGGCAAAATTAAGATTGTCCTGTAGAGTACATATGCCTAAGGGTGCCAAAATCATAGTGCACCCAGGTGCAACACTTATATTAAACGGGACAACAATTCATAATGATTGTGGTGATCTATGGGGAGGAATAGAAATACTATCAAAAGGTAAATTGAAAGGTACTGTAGAATATTTTGGAGAAGTAAAGATTAGAGATTTAGAAGAGATGTTGGATTAATCTGATTTTCAAAATTAATATTTAGCATTGTCTATATTATAAAACAGTTATTATAGTTAAAAACTTGAAAAGTAACCACCATTTTTCTCAGGAAGTATTGGATTATATTGATAGCCAAAAGTCAGTATCTATACACCGTTTATTGTTAAAAAAATCTCCTTTTGAGAGAGTTGAAATGCGTAGTATAGTACAGCAAATTCAAGGTGTAAATGTGGCAGAAAAAAAATTTCCTTTTCTTATTAATTTTCAACAGTATAGATATCCCCCAAAAATTTCACTTGAACAGGCATCTTCTCAGGCAACTGCAGTTTACAAATCATCATTGATGAATGGTAAATCTATAATAGATATGACAGGAGGTATGGGCATTGATACTTATTATTTTAGTTTATTATTTGAGAATACTACTTACCTAGAACCCAATATCGATCTTTTTAATATTTCAAAATATAACTTTGAAGTATTAAAAGCCAATAATATAGACGCCCAGTCAATCACTTGTGAAACATATTTGGACAAAAAGACTCAATTGTTTGATTGGGTATATATTGACCCATCAAGAAGAATATCAGGAAATAGAAAGACAAGTATTCATAATTATGAACCCAATATAGTTACGCTCAAAGATGACTTACTAAAAACGGGTAAAAATGTAATGATTAAGATGTCACCTATGCAAGATATCAGCGAATGTATCAAAGTATTAGGCAATGTAAGTCATGTATGGATTGTCAGTAATAATAATGAAGTCAAAGAATTGTTGATTCAGATTGGACAAGAAGCTTGTGATAATCCTAAATTAACAGTTAAGGATGTTGGGAACAAGTATAATTTTGAGGTTTCGACAGATATAAAATCAAGAAGGGTAGAAATAGAAAATGGTCCAGTAAAAAAATATATTTATCAGCCTTATTCTTCAATTGTAAAAGCGGAGTTACAAAACAGCTTGGCAGCGGCTAACAAATTATATAAAATCCATAATAATACACAATTATTTACTTCGGATATATTGAAAAAAAAATATCTTGGTCGAATATTTGAAGTAGAAATTCTGACGACACCAAATCGAAAATTAATCAGTACACACCTTAGAGAAAATAAGGCGAATATAATCACTAAAAACTTTCCATTATCTCCCAAAGAATTAGCAAAAAAATTAAAGTTAAAAGATGGTGGAAGTGATTATTTATTGGCTTTTACAGATTTTAATGAAAAAAAACGAGTAGCAATTTGTAATAGAATTCAATAATAAATTATAATTCCTTTCTCAGTCTTGCAACGGGTATATTAAGTTGTTCTCTATATTTTGCAACTGTTCTACGTGCTATATTGTAACCTCTTTTGGTAAGACTTTCTTTTAGTTTTTCATCGGATAGAGGTTTTTTCTTTGATTCTCCAGCAACTACTTCTGTTAATACATTCTTAACTTCTAAAGTAGACACTTCTTTACCATCTTGGGTAATTAATGACTCAGAAAAGAAACCTTTTAATTTTTTTGTTCCAAATTCTGTTTGCACATATTTACTATTAGCTACTCTTGATACTGTTGATATATCTAAACCAGTAATCTCAGCAATATCTTTAAGAATCATCGGTTTTAAAACCCTATTGTCACCAGTAGTAAAGAATGCATATTGATATTGCATAATTGAATACATGGTACGATATAGTGTATCTTGTCTTTGCTTTATCGCATCGATAAACCACTTTGCACCATCTATTTTTTGCTTTATAAACATTACAGCAGCTTTTTCTTGTTTTGAAGTTCTTCTGCCTTTGGTATTGTCATTATAACCTTTGAGCATGTCCATATATTGATCATTGATCCTAAGGTCTGGTGCATTTTTACTGTTAAGAGTAAGTTCTAATTCTCCATCTCTATTAAGAATAATAAAATCTGGAATTACATATTGACTATTATTTACTGGTCCAGAAACCCCACTTGCTGGTTTTGGATTTAGTTTTAAAATTTCGTCAATTGCACTTTTTAATTGCTCGTCATTCACATTCAGATACTTAGTTAATTTCTGATAGTGTTTCTTTGTAAATTCATTAAAGTATGTAACAAGAATTTTTAATGCTAAAGTTTTTGACTCAACATTTGTACAAGATTCTTTCTTTATTTTAAATTCTAATTGCAATAATAGACACTCTTTTAGATCTCTTGCGCCTACACCAGCTGGTTCAAATTTATGAACCATACTTAGTAATTTTTCTACTGTTTCTACATCTGTAGTTATATTCTGACCAAACATTAAATCATCTATAATTGATGATGGTTCTCTTCTTAAATAGCCATCATGATCAATAGACCCAACGATTTGTTTAATAATGGACTCTTCGGTGTTGTCAAGCTCTAACATACCTATTTGTGCTTCTAATTGTTCGTGAAAACTATCATGAACGGCTATTGGTATGTTTTTATCTTCTTCAGTACTATAGACATCACCTTTTAGCTTGTAACTGATAGGATCTTCTTCGATGTATTCTTTGATATAGTCATCTAATTCAAATTCTTCAGTACTTTCTCCTTCTTCTTCATTGTTTTCTAAATCAAAAACTTCATTATTCTCCTCGCCCTCATCAAGAGCTGGATTTGCCTCTAATTCTTCTTTGATTCTTTGGTCCAATGTGGCAGTAGGTATTTGTAATAACTTCATAAGTTGTATCTGTTGTGGAGACAACTTTTGCATCATTTTTTGACTAAGACTTTGACGTAACATATATTTATTTTAATTTTTACACTACTTACAATTGTATGTAATGTTATATATTTTTATAATTTTACTATTCTTGATATACAGAATATTGTATTTATTTTAGATGTTAGTAATTTTCAAGAATAGTCAAATTTTTGACCACATGACTTGATATATCACTATAAAAACAGCTATTTATCAATTAAGTTCTTGTTTTTGGCACGAACTATGTAGCAAACATAAGGTTTTTATATAACACATGCTAATTATTTGCTATATTTAATTAATTGATTCAGTTTGTTTAATAAATTACAATTTAATTTAATATGAAAATTATTGATAGAGTTATAGCTCTAAAGTCTTCAATGAAGCGTCATGGTATTGATGCATATATAATCCCATCTAACGATGCTCATCAGAGTGAATATGTAGCTCCATTTTGGAAAAACAGAGAGTGGATTAGTGGATTCACAGGATCTGCTGGTACTGTAGTAGTGACCTCCGATGATTCTGGATTGTGGACAGATTCAAGATATTTTTTGCAGGGTGAACAAGAGTTACAAGGGAGCAGTATTGATCTTCATAAAATGACAAACCAATTTGAGCCACAATATTTGACATGGTTGGTTTCTAAGTTGTCTGCAGGAGATGTTGTTGGTATTGATGGTTCTGTATGTTCTATGAGGCAGTATTTTGCTATAGAGCGTATCTTAGGATCAAAGGGAATATTGATTAATACTTCTTATGATTTGTTTGCTGATGTGTGGCAAGATAGAGCAGCACTACCAAGTGATATGATATTTGAACATGATGTAAAGTATTGCGGAAAATCTCGAAGTCAGAAATTGGATGAGATACGAGCAAAAATGAAATTACAAAATGCAGACCATCATTTGATAACAACATTGGATGATATAGCGTGGATATTTAATATTAGAGGTACTGATGTGGAGTTTAATCCTGTAGCCGTAGCATATGCTATTATATCACAAAAAGATGCCACCTTATATATTGATAGAGATAAAGTACCAACGGATTTATTAATAAAACTGAAATCAGAAGAGATTAATCAGTTGGCTTATAAAGATATTATTGGATCTCTTAATCAATTGTCAGAGAAGGATATATTGTTATATGATCCAAGCAATTGTAGTGTTAATCTTGATAAAGCAATCAATTGTCAAAAAGTTGAAGGCAAAACGATTTCTAGATTAATGAAAGCTATTAAAAACCCCACAGAATTGGCACATGCTCGAGAGGTAATGGTCAAAGATGGAGCAGCAATAGCAAAGACATTTTATTGGTTAGAACAATCATTAAAAAACAATCTAAATATTTCGGAAGCAGATATAGCAGACAAGTTGATTGAAGAACGATCTCAAATGGCTAATTACATTGGAGAAAGTTTTCCTGCAATAGTTGGTTACAAAGGCAATGGAGCTATTATACATTATAGACCTATGCACGACGACTGCGCCCAACTTAAGCCAGAGGGAATATTATTAGTGGATAGTGGAGGTCAGTATCTTGATGGTACTACGGATATTACTCGGACAATAGCATTAGGAACACCTACAAAAGAAGAAAAACGAAATTTTACGCTTGTACTTAAAGGTAATATAGCATTATCAAAAGCAATATTTCCAAAAGGAACCGCTGGTGGTCAATTGGATTTATTAGCGAGAATGCACCTTTGGCAACACGGATTAAATTATGGTCATGGTACTGGGCATGGTGTAGGTTTTTTTCTAAATGTACACGAGCCACCACAAGGATTTGCTGGACTCAATAGCGAAAGAGGTACAACAATACATCAAGAAGGTATGCTTACTTCTAATGAACCAGGATATTATAAAGAAGGTGCTTATGGAATTAGAATTGAAAATCTTGTGATTACCGTCAAAGATGAATTTGAAGGATTTTTATCCCTAGAAACGATTACGTTGTACCCTATTGATATACGACTGATAGATGAAGGAATATTTACAACTTCAGAAAAAGCTTGGTTAAACAAGTATCACCAAGAGGTAAAGAATAGAATTTTACCTCTATTGGATGGAGATATTAAAACTTGGTTTGAAATAAAATGTAGAGGTTTGAATTGATGATTTATAATATGCAGTGATACGCTCTGTCATAAATAGAAAATGACCAAACAAAATGGAAGAAAAACCAAGACTCTCAAGATTAACGGCTATACTTACCCAACTGCAATCAAAACAAATATTGACAGCACGAGAAATTGCTGAGAAGCATAATGTAAGTATAAGAACAATATATCGTGATATCAGAACGCTTGAAAATTCAGGAATTCCAATAGTTACGGAAGAAGGAAAAGGCTATTCTTTGATGCAAGGTTTTAATCTTCCGCCTGTAATGTTTACAGAGAAAGAAGCAAACGCCTTAATAACTGCCGAGCAATTAATCCGAAAGAATAAAGACAAATCGTTTACGTCAGCATACCAAGATGCGGTTTTTAAAATAAAATCGGTGCTAGGACATTCGCAAAAAGACAAAATAGAATTTTTATCGGATAGAATTGCTTTTAGAACGAATAGTAAAAATCAAAAAACGAGTGATTATTTGATGATACTTCAATCTACAATTGCTAATTTCAATTTGGTAGAAATTGAATACAAATCCTTGCAAGGAGAAAGTACAAAACGAATATTAGAACCTTTTGCACTATATAGCACCCACGAAAATTGGCTTTTAATAGCAATATGCCAGTTGCGACAAGATTTTAGAGTGTTTCGTTTGGATTTTATCAAGAGATTAACGGTACAAAAAGGGCACTTCGAACCTCAAAAAATCACACTACAAGAGTACTTTGAAATTTGTATTGAAAAATACAGAACAACCCCTGACACACCTTTGTCATAAGCAACATTTATCTTTGCAGTATTATTAATAAAATACATTAAAAAAATGGACAAAGTAACAATTAGTGAGTTTACTGTAATTGGAATTTCAGTAAGTACTACAAACGAAAACGGACAATCTGCAAAAGACATTGGAGCATTATGGAATAAATTTATGACAGAGGGGATTTCGGACAAAATTCCGAATAAAATAGATGGCACAATATATTCAATCTATACAGAATATGTAAGCGACCATACTAAACCATACACAACAATATTGGGCTGTAAAGTTGAAAATGCTGACACTATCCCAAATGGAATGATAGCAAAGACTATTAAAGGCGGAAATTATACTAAATTTGTGTCAAAAGGAGATTTAACAAAAGGTGCTGTTTATGAAACTTGGTCAATAATATGGAATACTAAATTAGACAGAGCATATACAGCAGATTTTGAAGTTTATGGAGAAAAAGCACAAAACCCAAAGGACGCAGAAGTTGAAATATTTATAGCAACATAATAATATTAATGAGAGCAATTGACGCCTTTTATAAGGAACATGACGAACCTAACCAAAGTTGTTTGTTGGCCCTCAAATCAATCATTTTGGAATACAATGTGTACATATCGTCAAGATGGTATTACCGATTGCCTTGCTTTATGTATCAAGATCAGATCTTTTGCTACTTGTGGATAGACAAAAAAACCCAATTTCCATATATAGCTATAGGAAAAGGGGTAAAAATCGAACATCCAGATTTAATTGCTGGCAAAAGAACATTTACATCCATATTGATGATTGACCCCAATAAAGATATTCCAGTAAAAACAATTCATTCCATTTTTGATATGGTAATGAAATTGTATAAATAATAAATATGCAATACGAAAAAGATTTAAAATCAGAATTTAAAGAATTGTTTTTGGAAGCAAGAACATTATTACTTTCCTATGAAGGTATAATTGAAACTAAAAAAGAAAGAATTACTACTTATTCTAATAAGAAAGGAGTAATTTGTCATATGCGAACAATGCCTTATGGAATAGATTTTGGTTTTTTGAAAGGTGCAAAAATGGAAGATAAATTGGGTTTGCTGATTGGGAACGGGAAAGCCATTAGAGTTTTACCACAAAAAAATTGAATAAAAAAGCAGTAGTTTACTATATAAATCAAGCCATTGAAATAAATTCTAAAAAATAAATATTACTATCGATTTCTAGTATTTTATTTATCAATATTATTTCTTGGATACTTTGGAAGAGGAAAAATTAAAATAGACCTAAATAATGAAAAAAGTAAATTTTAAATCCAAAGATGGATTATTAGTAACAGCCGATTATTATAAAGTGGAAAACCATAGAGGATTTATTGTTTTGTGCCATAGATCACATTGCAACAGAGCAGAATATAGAGAAACTGCACCAAAATTTAATAAGTTAGGTTATTCTTGTTTAGCAATAGACCAACGATCAGGCATGAAAATTTTTGGTGAAACAAATGAAACTAAAAATAGAGCGAAAGAACAAAAATTACCAACAGGATATTTAGATGCAAAACCAGATATTGAAAGTGCTATTGATTATGCATTCGCCCTGAATGATAAAAACAAAATAATTTTATTAGGTAGTTCTTATTCCTCTGCATTAGCCTTATTAATTGCCACTAAATCGGACAAAGTAAAAACTGTATTAGCATTTAGTCCAGACGAGCATCTAAAAAAAGTCAATTTTGGCAGAAGAAATAAAAGATATTAGTGTACCTATTTTTGCAACATCGGCAAAAAAAGAAATAAAACAAGTAAGTGACGTATTAAGATTTGTAGATAAAAAGCACATCACACATTTCAAGCCAAAAGTTGAAGGGTTTCATGGTTCAAAAACAATTTGGGAAGCTGTGAAAGGTTATGAAACATATTGGAAAGAAATAGAACAATTTCTAATAAAAACAAAATAAGTAAAATCGGAATATATATTAAAATAAGTAAAAAAAAAGAAAAGCTCCCCAACTTTTTGAGTGCTTTCCTTTGAATGCAATAGTCAATCCCAATGAGTATTATCTTTATCTAAATAGACTTTATTAAAAATCTATTTAGGAATTATTCTAAAATTTGTGTAATATATAGGTTGAGCATTAATCTTATGCAAACACTCAAGCCTATATATACACTCCGTTATAAAACTACCATCAACACATGTATGATGATATATGCTTAATAAGGACGAAACGAAAAAAACCAACTATATTGATACGGATGTATTCCGTTTAATTCTTTATCACTTTTGATATTACAAATATGGGGTCATTTTAACTTCCAAGTATCAAGGAATTCACCCAATTTACACTTTAAGGGTTTTCCCTTATATAATTAGGAGAATTCACTATACCTTAGCGTTTGTTATTGATTGCCAATATTATTGTAGATATATATTGCGCTTCAAAGCAATAACAATGTCCACTACTGTTATTGATTAAGAACGATAAAAATAATTATAGATGATAAACATTCTAATTGCAGATGACCACACTATGTTTGTTGATGGTATAGATTCGATTCTAAAAACAGAAAAGGAAATAAAAGTTGTAGGAAAATGCTACAATGGACCAGATGTATTATCTTTTGTCAAAGATAACAAAGTGGACTTAATACTTCTCGATATCAATTTGCCTGGAATGACTGGTATTGAAGTCTGTAAAGCATTGAGAGAAATAAAAAACGAAGTCAAAATACTCGCCATATCAATGTTTAATGAAGAAAGTTTCGTTACAGAAATTCTCAATAATGGTGCTCAAGGGTATATACTTAAAAACACAGGACGGGACGAGCTGATAAAGGCAATTAAAACGGTAGTAGGTGGTAAATCTTATTTTAGTGATGATGTAACTCAAACAATAATGAAAGGGTTAATGAAGCAACGAAGAGCTTCAAAACAGAAAGAAGGATTTTTCCCAAAAATATCAAGAAGAGAAAAAGAAGTATTAAGATTAATAATACAAGAACATACTACACAAGAAATTGCTAAAGTTTTATTTATAAGCCTCAAAACTGTAGAATCTCATAGAAGTAGCTTGCTCAATAAAATGAACGCAAGAAACACAGCAGGATTGGTAAGAATTACTCTAGAAAATAAACTATTGGACTAGTGTTTTTTAATCTAATGTTGCATTTAATTTATACTTAAGTAATTAACATATTCCATTTTTTAGCCAAAAAACAAGAACATTTTGTAATATCTTGCCACTAATCGAGTTTTTTGATTATTTGGACGAGTGATTCATCATTTTATAGTAATTTAACATTATCTTTATTTAGAATCAAAACTATAAACTTATGAATCCTATTTTTATTATTGTTGGAGTATTGGCTGTATTGGCATTTTTATCAACCTTCTTTATTGTAAAACAACAGACAATAATCGTATTAGAACGAGTTGGAAAATTTGCTGGACTTAAGTCTGCTGGACTACATTTCAAATTACCACTAATAGACAGAATTGCTGGAAAGGTAAATTTGAAAATACAACAATTAGATGTAATGGTAGAGACCAAAACATACGATGATGTATTTATCAAAATGAAGGTATCTGTACAATATCGAATTCTGCAAGATGCGGTATACGATGCATTTTACAAACTTCAAAACCCTCAAGATCAAATAACTTCATATGTATTTGACACTGTACGTGCTGAAGTTCCCAAAATGAAGTTGGATGATGTGTTTGTAAAAAAAGATCTTATTGCGAATGCGATTAAAAGAGAATTGGGAGAAGCCATGAATGATTATGGTTATGGAATAGTCAAGGCATTAGTAACGGATATTGATCCCGATATTGAAGTGAAGGTAGCAATGAATAGAATCAATGCTGCAGAAAGACAGAAAGTAGCCGCAGAGTATGAAGGTGAAGCAGAAAAAATAAGAATCGTAGCAAAAGCAAAAGCTGATGCCGAAAGTAAACGACTACATGGTAGAGGTGTCGCTGATCAAAGAAGAGAAATAGCCAAAGGACTTGAAGATTCTGTAGAAATGCTAAACAAAGTAGGCATCAATTCGCAAGAAGCTTCTGCACTAATCGTAATTACACAACACTATGATACATTGCAATCTATAGGAGAGGCCACTAACAGTAACCTTATCCTAATGCCGAATAATCCCACTGCAGGATCAAACATGTTGGCAGATATGACAGCTTCATTTATTGCCTCAAAAAAATTAGGGGAAGACATGAAAACTAGTGAGCCTTTACAATTAGATAAGTTGAAAGAAAGGAGATATGAAAAATAACATAAACAGATGAATAATAAAAAGACTCTTAATATCAATTAAGGGTCTTTTTTTTATTCATTGACTGGCTTTATCATAGCATAACTGTTTGTTGGGATATAATTAAAAGAAAGATAGCATAGAAAAACAAAATGGAGCTTATCAAAATGAATTCTGATCAAAATGTAGATTATTATAAGTACATCGTTATCTTTGTGCTCCGCTCAAAATATAATAATGAAGAATAACAATACAATAAATGATCTGCTTGGTTTTTTTCCTATAGTAGAACTCCCAGTTACGATTTCGGAAGAATTGGTATATTCGGCTGACGCACAAAATAAAGTACTACACGCTGTTTTGATAGAACAATTTATTGTTCCTTGGGAAGGATCTAATATTGATGAATTTACAGAATTTGTACCATGTATACAATTGCAAGAGACAGATGAATTCTACGCTATTATCTATTGGAAAGGAGGACTATTAAAAAAAGAATATATCTTAGTTACAATAGACAAAAAAGGCAATATGATTGCACGTAGACCTATATCTACAACCGTAGTTGAAGGTGAATTGATTAAAAGATCTGTAGGTTATATCGATGAAGACATGATAATACACATAATGGCTGGAGAAAACAAAGGAGATCTTAATTATGACCCTACAAAAAGTCAAGCATTCAATATGGAAATAATATATACCGGTGAAATTATCTTTTCTTTAGGTAATGATTAGTGATCATCTCAGTA
This sequence comes from Saprospiraceae bacterium, assembly GCA_036479655.1. Lineage (GTDB taxonomy): Bacteria > Bacteroidota > Bacteroidia > Chitinophagales > Saprospiraceae > CAJXUU01. The sequence continues at coordinate 26,500 of JAZGFO010000248.1, read as the reverse complement.
CTTCTCCAAATGTTGTTTTAAAATTTATTCGAAACTGAATCTATGCGTTTTACTATTGTGAACTTGTTATATGTAGGCTCCCGTTTTTCTTTAGAGTGTCAGAGGTACTATATTACAAATTAATAGCAAGATGCCTGCTCACACACAGCATTATCAAGAGCTTTTCTTTCTTTGTGCTTTTTGCCTCTCGCCTCTCTATCTCATTGTTAGTTTGATTCTCTGTTTTTAATAATTTTTTTGATCACTTTGGTATTATTACTAACTACTTCTAAAAAGTAACCTCCATCAGGAAATTTTGAGATATCTATAGTAGATGTTGATTTGAATTCTCTTAATAACTCACCATTAGTGTCAAAAAGTCTAATATTATTTACTTCTAAACCAGTAATATTTACGCTACCAAATGTTGGGTTGGGATAAACATTAATTCCTTTATAATAATCATTCTCTACAATAATAACCTTAGAATATCCAAATAGTCCATCATAATCAATATGTTTTAATCTATAATAATTAGACTTATCGTATGGTTTTTTATCGGTAAAATTGTAATTTATTATACCGTCTATATGATTTTCTCCATTTACAAATCCTAGATTGGTCCATTGGTTGAGTAAGTTGAGTTTTTGAATCTCAAAACCTCGATTATTATTTTGCATTATTGTACTCCAATTTAGTTCAATCCGTTTATTTATAAATTGTCCTGAAAAATTGATTAAAATTATTGGTAGAGATGTGGCATATTCGAAAGCTCCAAGATCCAAATTTCCATTGGTAGGTCTCGTTTGCCAAGATAAATGTTTTACATATTGTTTATCTAAATCATAGTTAGATGGAAAACTATAAGTAGAAACAATATCTAAACAAGGCGATGTAGCTGATAAATTATAATCTTCATTTATATAATCGACAAAACCTGGATCAGATCCAGATAAGCTATTTGCCAATATGTTTGTCCCACTGATATTGTTACTAAACCAATTATTCGAACCAGTTAATAAATTTGTTGAACCAATTGCTAAATCATAAGTTATAGCATCAGATTTGTATATTATATTATTTTCTGCTATAATATTTGCAACGGTATCGTTTAAATGAAAAACTCTCCTAGTACCCCAAATTCTTGTATCTTTTATTATAACTGTATTATTATAAAAATAGCAAGTTCCAAGTCTAAAATGACCAGCATTATCAACCCCAAATAGAATTATTCGAGAGTTATTTGAGTTGTTAGGTTTTACTATTACATTGCCGTAAACATAAGCATCAGAAGCATATAATTCAGAATTTTCAACATGCTCAACTAAATCAAGACTGCTGTTTCTTCCTCCTTCAATCCAGTTATAACGAATCACAGTTGTATTTGCTCTACTTTTTAACTGTGTCCATTACTTAATAACTCACCTATATGGCAATATTGAACAATAACTGTTGAATTTTCACCACTACTTAAATAAAAATTATGAATGTATGAATTATTCCAAGTACATTTACCATTATCATAAACTTTAGAATACTCAATTAATAAATCCATATTATCTTCTACACCACTCTGAATACCTATTCCATTATCTGTAATTTCACAATTTTTAATAGTTATATTCTTTCCCCAAGAGATACGAATGCCTGAAGCATTTGCTTGATATGATATGTTTGGTACTCCAGCTGTATTTGTAAATGTATTGAAATTATTAGCTCCTTGAATTTTGAAACCATTTACAGTGATAAAGTCAGACTCTACAGATCCTGATTGTCCTATAAGTATGACTTGCCTGTTTTCATTCCAATAATTTGAATTTTGATTACTCAATGCATTATTACCATCTATTATTGGTTTGTTACCATTTATATCTGCAATACCTATTAAAACAATTGGATTGTTCAGAGTTCCATATCTCTATTAAAAGGGGCCAGTTATGAAGTTGGTCCTGGGAAACAATATAATAGTATTTTACAAATCGACACCCATAATCTACAAGCAGGAGACAGTATAAAAGTATTTTATAAACCAACCCCATATTTCGAAAAATTTCTTCTTCATGGTATTTGTCAAAACGAATATTAGAGTCGCTAAATATTTCATAATTCGATTTAAATAATTAATTACTTAGATAAGAATTTCTATTGATTTGATGCATTACTTATTTATTAATTTCAAAACTTTAGAAACACATGCCATCATGTTTATCTCAATTATAAAACAAGTATTATCAATTATATCACTTATAACAAAACAGTTAAAACAACAAAAAAGTTAGTAAGCATAAAAAATCATCAAAACAAAGAGAAAAATTATATTGTATAATAACCCCACATTCAATAAAGAACACATTTAATAAAATTAATATTTTAAAACTTTATAAATAATTTCATTTTAGTGAATTACATATTAAATAATTATGTAATTTTATGTGTTAATGTAGATGTGTTTTTTATTCTATATAACAACTACAACTTTTGAAAAACTACAAAAAGGACTCAAAATGGGAAGAACATTAAAAATCGCGGTTTATGTGGCACTACTTTTTTTAGCATATCTATGGATTGCTACAGTTGCCAAATCTTGTAATAATACTGACAGTGCAGATATCGACACAGAGCAAGTTGATGATTATGCCAATGATGACGAAGAAGGCTTTGAAGATGAATTCTTTGATGACGAAGAAACTTATTCTGAAAATGAAATGGGTGGAGGTGTCTCTGATTTTGAAGAAGAGGAAGACGAATCACCAATAGATTATACAGAAGTAGATGATATTATCGAAAGAAAATCTACCCCAAAAGTTACACCAGCAAAAAAAGAATCTCCGAAAAAGACCTATGTAAATAATAACAATACGGTGGGCAACTATTTATTGTTAGCAGGATCATACCTTATCGAAGATAACGCTCGTGTAATGGTAAACAAATTAAAAAAAATAGGATATACAAATGCTGAGATTGTTGTTTTTGATATGTCTCAATATTATTCTGTATGTGCTGGAAGATATACTGGTCTATCAAAGGCACAACAAGGCGCAAATTCTCTAAAAAGAAAAGGTGTTGACAGTTATGTACATACCAAACAGTAAAAAAGTAATATACAATTTTGATTTAGACAATTAACATTTATTATTGAATAAATGTCGCTATGCCGCCCGGATTTAGCCTGCATAATCAACTAAGCAGTATGTGATTTCCTTGGATAATTTCTTTTAGATTTCATCTAATTCTCGTGGATGCCATTTCATCTTATTGAAGTCTTGGACTTTCCAATTTTTTATTATTAATCCTTCTGATTCCAGTTTTTTTTGCATGGTGTCTGGTGTAGTAAATGCTAATCTTCCAGAAAGTTCTCCTTTACTATTCACAACTCTGTGCGCTGGGATACTATCATCCAAAAAGTCAATTTTATTCAACGCCCACCCCACCATTCTTGCAGAACCAAGCGCCAGATAATCTGCAATAGCACCATAAGTAGATACACGACCTTTTGGAATTAATTTTGTGATTTCAAACACTTGATTGTAATAATTTTTATTTTGCATAATATGGTTAGTTAAAATCTTCTTAGCAAAGTTATTTAAGGAAATTATATATACTACAATATAATAGATTTATTAAAAAAAACTTTGCAAATATTGTGACAGTATGTTAAAGTTATAATATAGATATTATTTTGTATGTTTGATTGTATCAACAAGGAAGAAATTGATCAATAGTATTCTTAAATTAAACTGCATCATATCAATAATCAAATGAAAATAATTAGCACTTTTATTCTTATAGCAGTTACTTTATTCGTGTGTAGGGCTCAAGTGACAATAACTCAAGTAGGTGTATTGCCTACCCAAGTATCCAACAATGCAGTATGTGAAGGATTTGTCGAGGGAGTCCCATATATTTATTCTTTTGGTGGTATTGATTCTACCAAAAAATATAGTGGAATTCATTTACATTCTTATAGATTCAATATAGAAACGGGTATAGCAGAACAAATAGCAGACTTACCAGACAATTTAGGAAAGATAGCTGCTGCCGCTTCCAGAATAGATAATATTATTTATATATCGGGCGGTTACAATGTACATGCAAATGGTAGTGAAACATCAAATAAAAAAATGCACCGTTATGATATCAATAACAACGTGTTTTTGGATGATGGTAGCGACATCCCAATAGCTATTGATGATCATGTGCAAGTTGTGTATAAGGATAGTCTTATATATATTATAACCGGTTGGAGCAATGTTGCAAATGTTAGAAATGTTCAAATTTACAACCCTTCTCTTGACGAATGGACGATCGGTTCTTCAGTACCTAATAATAACAATTATAAGTCATTTGGAGCAGCTGGGACCATTATTGGAGATACAATTTATTATTTTGGAGGAGCAACTTCTGGAGCAGGATTTGGAATACAGAACCAATTAAGAAAGGGCGTAATTAATAGTGAAAATCCATCAGAAATAGACTGGTCAATATCAACACCAGACTCGTCAATTAAAGGATATAGAATGGCAGCAACGGTGATTAATAATCAACCACACTGGATCGGAGGAAGTACGAAATCTTACAACTTTAATGGTATAGCTTATGATGGTTCTGGAGGTGTAGCATTAAGCAATAGAGATTTGTATTTTGATTTAGATTATTCATTATGGAAGGAAAACAATTTGGCTGGTATCCCAATGGATCTAAGGGGTATTGCTTCTATTAATGATACGATAAAATATACAGCAGGAGGTATGATTGATGGACAGCAAGTTACCAACAAAGTATTTAGAATTGAATGGAATAATCTGACTTCGATCGAAAACATTGAAATTGCCGATTTGCTCGTTTTTCCTAATCCAGTTAAAAATCAAATTAGTATTGAATCTAAAAACTCAAATATAAAAATTGATAGTATTACTTGTTATGACCAAAGTGGTCATTTAATTGTTGAATTAATAATTGATAATAATAAAACTATAATCAATTCTTCTGAATGGACACCTGGAGTATATTTTGTAATAATTCTTATTGATGGCAAAAAGGTTACCCATAAAGTCATAAAAGAGTAATTGTGCTTGATCAATATATATTTTTGTCAAAAAAACACTAATTACTGATTTGCGATCATACTAAAGTTATTACCTTTACAATCAGTCCATTTTTTTATTAAAAAAAGCAAAAGCAAAGACACACAATATACATTGATGAAAAAAACTTGGGTACATAAAAATGAGACCGAAATTGATAATAAATATAAAGTTCTATCTTTATTTTCAGGTAGTGGAGGTTTAGGTTTTCTATCTACTGGAAAATTTAAAATTGTATTTGCCAATGATTTTAATCAACAAGCCTGCGAAACATATAAGAATATAATTTGCAATAATACCCAACTGATATATTTGTATAATTCGAATGCAACTTAGGTTTTAAGGAATCGATATTATAATAATTGCTACTCCATCATTCCAGTTAATTTTGATACCTTTGTATTTATTAAAAACAGGCGAAACAATCAATGAAAGTAGATAGAAGTAGAGGTCCAGAGATAAAAAAAATTACCAAACTCAATCTTCCAGAAATAAAAAAAACTACGCTAACTAACGGAGTCAAATTAATAGAGATTAATATTGGTACTCAAGAATTAGTTCAAGTGGAAGTATTGTATACAGGTGGAAGATTAAATGAACAAAAAAAAGGTTTTGCAAGAGCTACTGCAAGATTGTCAAAAGAAGGGACCGTAACCTATACGAGTTCTGAAATTGCTGAAAAAATTGACTTTTATGGAGCAAATATTTCTTCTGGTGCAAGTTTAGATTATTCTTTTGTCAAGCTATTTGTTTTAAGTAAGTTTTTATACAAAGTATTGCCCATATTTAGTGAGATTATCTATTCTCCTATTTTTCCAAAAGAAGAGCTACAAAAATATAAGACCAATAGTTTACAAAGGTTAATTGTAGAGCAATCAAAGAGTGAAATAATGGCATATAAGACATTAACAGAAAAACTCTATGGTCAAGATCACCCTTATGGTTACAATAGCTCAAAAGAAATATACGATAGTATAAATACAGAAGACTTAATAAACTATCATAAAAATGCGTTTACTCCTGACAAATGTACCATCATTATAAGTGGTAGTATTAGCGAAGATATTCGCCAGTTAGTAATTGATACTTTTGGTCAAAAACTAAAAGGTGGAAAACCATTGGAATATAAAAAGCCAATAAAGACTATCCATAACGAAAAAATATTTATTTCAACAGGAACTAAACTTCAGTCATCAATAAAGATAGGAAGACGATTATTTGATAGATCACACCCTGATTTTATTGATTTGTTTATTACAAATACTATTTTGGGAGGTTACTTTGGAAGTCGATTAATGACTACCCTTAGAGAACAAAAAGGATATACTTATAATATATACTCAAGTATAGATATGATGATCTATGGGGGTTACTTTAATATAAGTACCGAAGTAGGCAATGAGCATATAGAAGATACAATCGAAGGAATATATCATGAAATGGAAATACTTAAAAACGAATTGGTCTCTAATGAAGAATTAGAAATGGTAAAAAATTATTTAAGTGGTAATTTTTTAAATATGATCGATGGTCCATTTAAAGTAGCTGGAATGGCAAAAGTGGTCGCCCTAAATAATTTAAGTTTTGATTTTTACAAAAGAATTATGGATAGAATCCAGACAATTACACCAATACAAATAAGGCTAATAGCTCAAAAATATTTTGATAAAGAAAAAATGATAGAAGTTATTGCTGGCGAATAAGTTTGTCCATTTAGGATTAGGCTGTTAAAAAATAAGTATCAATTCCTAAAAACGAAACATAGAATTTTTATCTTTTGCCATTACAAATCATGAGTGTTACATACGTAAAGACCTACTGCTTTTATTGTATTATTATTATGGCAAACATTGTGTTTTCCTCCATGTAAAAAGCTATTAAAAATATCTTTGATATGTCAATTCCAAAAAAAATAGTACATTTAGTCATAATAAATATTTTAGAGAAAACTAAGTCTATGAAATATATACACCTAGAAACAGACTCATGGACTAAAGTACTGACCTATTTTTCATAGTAAGAAGAATGGGGATTTACATTGTTGACAAGCTCTAAGCTTATGTGTAAATTAATCTTATTCCACGTTTCCGGTTTTCTTGTGTAAAATATACAAGATAAAGGTTTTGCAAACTTAGGATGTGTATAAATTAACAAAATGAAAAATATAAAACCAATTAAATGAAAAATATAAAACCAATTAAAATGAAAAATGATTTTTTAAAAAACAGTATTAAAGTGTTTATGGTAATCTTAATTTTTGGGTTAACTATATCCTCATGTAAAAAAGATGATGTTTCTTCCAGTTATCAACAAACTGTTATACCTACAGATATTAATGCTCTTTACGAAAGTAAAGGTTTGGCTGTAAAAGATACTGTTATTGTATATGCACATGGTGGCCCAACAGAAACGTTACAACTAGAAGATGTAGAAGAACTTCAATTTGAAAACTATTATAGAGTATATGTAAAACAAGCACAACATATAAATTCAACAATTCAAGAAAATGAAATAACATTTGCTCAAGCCACAGCAGAAGATGCCATCAGTACAGATATGTATCAAAACGTACTTGAACACTTTGTAAATCAAGGTAAAGTAGTTGTTGCTATGTCGCATTCTTTTGGATCATTTATTATCCCAAATGTACTTGCAACAAAACCAAACATTGCATATAAATATATTATTATGGCAGGACGATTAGATATGCCTGAAGTAGTTTGGCAAGGATTTAGAGATGGAAGACAGTATTCTTTTGAAAACGGAATTACACCAGTTGAAGACGGTGGTGGCACGCCTGATTCTGGAGGAGAATTATCATTTACAAGATTGCAAGCAGGATTAGGACAAAATAGGTTTACACAACTTTTAGTAGATAAAGATTTAACAAATTTAAGTTATCTATATGGAGAATTAGATGAACCTGTTGGAAGACTAAGTAACGCAGAAGTTGAATTTTTAAATGATAAAAATGCAAGTGCGATTACAATTACAAACGGAGGACATAGTTCAATGTTTGAACCTATTATTTTAGATTTCATTTTAAATGATATCATCCGAGAGAATTAATCTTTTACTAAATAGGTTTGCGTAAAGATATAAACAACTAAATCATATGTTGGACTGGGTGAATACTATTATTCATCTTTTAACAATCCCTTTTAAATACAAAAACATGAATAAATCTTTAATTATTTTAGTTATTTCATAAAGGATTTGAAATAACAGATGGTTATCCTAGCGGTTTTAAATTTGATATACTTGCCAAAAATTATTTAGGTAAAGATATAAATCCTAATATCAAAATATTAGAAGGGGGTAAAATAGGACTAAAAGCTGTTTGGGGATCACTTCCAAATGACAATAGTGAAATCGGATATATATGGATACCATCATGGGAAGTTGAATTGTCTGATGAAGAGATTGATCAAATATATATAGATATAAAAGATACGAAAGGTTTAGTTTATGATCTTCGACAAAATAATGGTGGGGATCCTTCATTAGCCGTAAAAATGGCATCTTATTTAACAGATAAAACTATTGATACAGGATTTGAAAGGTTTAAAACCGGTCCTGCAGCAAATGATTTCGTAGATAGCCAAATAGATATGATCCTACAGAAAGTGAGCATAAATATTTAAAACCAGTTAGAATATTGACTGATAGAGGTTGCTTTAGTGCAACTACTTCATTTATTTACTCTGTAGATCCAATTGAGCAGATTAAAACTATAGGCCAGAGAACTGGTGGAGGGAGTGGATCAGTAACGGATGGTTTCTTGCTAATGGTTGGTATTGGAGTTTTATCAACGAGTGAATTCTTTGATTATAAAGGGAGACACTTAGATGATGGTGTAGAGCCAGATAATCCAGTAGTATTAGACCTTGAAGATATGACAAAAGATGAAGTGCTTGAAGCTGCTATTTTGGAATTGAAATAGTCAAATAATCTTATTTTTTTACAATAATTTATACTGATTCCTTTTAGTATCATTTTTTCAATATTAGTATTTATTTTTTTAAAAAAATAATATTTATGAAAACAATAGCATTTGCAGGTAGCAATAGTAAATACTCAATTAATCATCAATTGGTTACTTATGTTGCTTCTTTGGTTAAAAACACTGAAGTAATCAAACTTACAGACTATAAAATACCTATGTATGGAATTGATTTAGAAGAAGCAAACGGAATTCCTGAAGCAGTAAAATCCTTGGATAATAAATTAGGCGAAGCAGACCAATTTATCATCTCGGTTGCAGAACATAATGGTAATATGACTGCATTTCTAAAAAGTAATTTAGATTGGCTTTCTCGAAACAATAGAGATTTCTTAAAAGATAAAAAAATAGTATTGATTAGTACTTCACCTGGCGGAAGAGGTGGAGCATCTGCATTAGAGGCTACGCAAAAGATATTGCCTTATTTTGGTGGAAAAATAGTTTCAACTTTAAGTATCGGTAGATTTAATGATGTTTTTTCTGATGGAGAGTTAACCGATATTGAGCAAAAAAATACTTGATTAAAGTTTTAAACAAATTTTAGAACAGTATTATGAATAAATTCATTAAACATATTAATAAATTTGTAAAACTCACAAAGAGCTTGGTATTTTTGTCAAAATAATAAATCTAAAAAGCAATCAAATGAAAAAGAAAATAGCATTAAGTTACAAAGGAGTAAAAGCAGAAGTTGGTTTTATAAATGTCGTTCGCTCACTACCTAATAGGTTTGTTGATTCTGTCGGACATTTTGTATTTTTAGACCAAATGCCATTCCTATGGATACCCAGTCTGTATTGTTAGTAGAAGCTCTACTTTTGCTTCTTTTTTGTTGGTTTTTTAATATCTTAGCTCTATCTATTTTCCATTTTTCATCACGTTCGTAGATTTTTGTTTCTAAATCTTCAACAAGGTAACCGTCCCTTTTTATACCATCATTTGATGTTAGGTAAGCTCGAAAGTGTTTCAAGTTACGTGTGTTTTCATTTTTTACTTCTGGATGATTTTTACTCCAGTTCGAATAAAGTCTTTCTACTTCATTCATATTAGGGTTTTCTCCATACATCATCACTGCCCAATCCGGTGTTTTTTCATCAATAACCACAGCTGTAAACGGTAGATTCTCTATAAGTGGCTTCGCAGTATTCCATGTGCTTTGTGCATTCGTATAACTACGATAAAGAGAATAAATAAGAAGGTAAGGTGCTGTTTGATAATTTTCATATGAATAATTTCATTTATATAAGAAAGCAAATTTAGTGAATTTTCAATAAAATAATTATTAATTAATATCATCCTTGGTAGATACTTCCAAATGATTAGATGGATCAGATTATGCTATTTTCGTCATTATTTGAAGGTTTAAAAAAAACTTTGCTTACTACATGATTCCCAAAGGATATAACTATTCCACTTAATATTTAGACGCTAAATAAAATGAAAGTACATATTTTTTGAATTAATTTATTTACCTATTTTCAATAGCTATTCATTATTAATTGATGAAAAGTAGATAATGATATAATAATATTATATTAGTTCATTATTTCTTATTTAAGAAAAAGAAAAGGCCTTCACAAAAAAAACGTCTTTTGTTTTTCGTTGTTATTATCGGTACAGCATTTTATGTGTATACGTCATATACAAACTCAAAAAGTACAAATGAAAAGAATCAAATTGTATATCATTATTATTCTTTCACTTATTTTAAATTCTTGTAATAGTCAAGAAAACAAGAATGAGTTACGAGCTATAAAATCTGTAGAGAATCAAAATGACAACAAATCAAATGCTAAAAATAAAAATTACTCTTCATTTTCAGACAGTAATCAAATAAGTCAAGTTGTAAGAACGGTACTTCAAGATACTAAAGGCGTTTTTTGGTTTGGAACTGAAAACGGAGCATTTAAACTTACTAATAATTCTCTAATTCATATTGACGAAATAAGAAGTAAATTAAAAAAAGGAGTAACTATAAAGGGTATCACAGAAGATATATATGGTAAAATATGGTTTGGACATACAGATGGAATAAGTAGTATTGATAACGATATTGTGAAAAATTATTATGAATCAGATGGATTAATTAGCAATGATGTTTGGTCTATTACGGCCGATAAAAATGGTAATATTTGGATTGGAACAATAGATGGCGTTAGCGTTTTTAACGGTATAAAATTCGAAAAAATTAATCTTCCAGAAGGAAAAATAGATTCTACTTTAGGAATATCGAGCACAAAAATGGTTCACAATATTTTTGAAGATAGTAAAGGTACACTATGGTTTAGTTCAAATGCAGGCCTATTTTCATTTACCAATAATGCCCTTATAAATGTTTCAAAAAAATCAGGAATTGAAACGAATTTTATCAATGAAATATTTGAAAGTCAAAATGGTGTATTATGGGTATCAACAAAAATTGGATTATTTAGTTTAAAGAATAATAAAGCAAAAAATATTACAAAAGGAAAAATTGAGAAAGGAAAAGGAATTGGAAGTATAGCAGAAGATAAAAATGGTAATATTTGGTTTGTTTCTAATCAACACTTCTTATTTAAATATAACAATGAGAATTTAATTGAAATCAAAAAAACGGAAGACAATAAAAGACCAGGAATTTTTGAAATATATAAAGATAATGACAATAGACTTTGGTTTGTTGGTTTTGGTGGTGCTTATCGAATGGAAAACGATAAATTCATTAATATCAAAAAAAATGGTCCTTGGTAAAAATACGAACAAAAAAACTAGGTTAATTGAATAGAGAGAGCGTCTCTACCAACAACATATGCGATTAACTTCTCAAATTTATGTTGTGTTGCAGTATATATCAATAGATAATAAGCAGGTAATTCGTGAATAGCAAATCAAGAGAGAATAGGATAGGTTTTCAAAAAAGGCAAAAAAAAACTGCCAAGTGGTTACACTTGGCAGCGACTATACCTGGTAAATTTTATTCTCCACCAGAACTTCTTTTCTCCAGCATTTGATCAATACTTGAAGTAAATTTTTCAACGGTTTTTGTATACCCAGTTTTGCCTAAGGCACTGATTGCATACTCTCCTTTGTCATTTTTGCTAAGATCAAATAACCATACAGTAGGATATCCTCTTACTGCAAAAGCTTTTTGAAGGTTAGCATTTTGTTTTTTTATTTCTTGAGGTAATGTTTTTCTTCTTGGAAAATCCAACTCTAACAATACAACATTTTCTTTAGCCCACGCTTTAAATTCGTCATGTACAAAAACACTTTTTGTTAATCTTTTGCACCATCCACACCAATCACTACCTGTAAAGTTAGCTAAAATTGGTTTACCACTACTTTGAGATTCTGCAAAAGCTTGATCTACATTTACTAACCACCCTTCGTTTTCGGCTGTATAATTAGCTGCTGTTACTTGACCAAACATTGAAGTTCCTACAAATAAAAACAGACCCAACAAATTCATTTTTAGTATACTCGAAAAATTCATAATTTTCTTTTTTTAACTGTTACACCCTAAAGGTATTTAATCTTTTTTACAATATCACTCGCAAAGATAAATACTTTATTTTTAAAAGGTTGTTGACATGTAGACGCTATATATTTAATAAGTCACATTATTCTAATATTATTTTTGAAATTCCATATCAAATCAGTTATATAGCTAACAAAATAAGGTGTTTTAGTCAATAATTTATTTTTGAATTAATTGCTAATTAAAGATTTGTTAATTTTTTTCTTTATTCAAATATATTGGAAAATGTTAGTCAATTTTCATTTCTGGTATATCACCTTCAATGATAAGTCTCCCCTCAGTTGCGTTTTTGATATCCTCAACACTTACTCCTGGAGCACGCTCTATCAGCTTGAATCCATTAGGAGTGATGTCTAATACTGCAAGATTAGTAACTATTTTTTTTACGCACTTTACACCAGTTAAAGGAAGAGAACATTGTTTTAGTAATTTTGAAACTCCTTTTCTATTAGTATGGGACATGGCTACAATAATATTATCTGCTGATGCTACTAAGTCCATTGCACCTCCCATACCTTTAACCATTTTACCAGGAATTTTCCAATTTGCAATATCACCTGAATCAGATACTTCCATAGCGCCCAATACTGTAAGTTGAATATGCTTACCTCTTATCATAGCAAAACTCATCGAAGAATCAAATATCGAACCACCTGGAAGCATTGTTACCGTTTGCTTACCAGCATTGATGAGATCTGCATCTTCTTCGCCATCTATGGGAAATGGACCCATACCTAACAATCCATTTTCTGATTGAAACTCGACATCAACTCCACTGGGCACAAAGTTAGCAACAAGTGTAGGTATACCTATACCAAGATTGACATACCAACCTGATTGTAATTCTTGTGCTATTCTTTTTGCTATTCCGTTTCTATCCAACATAAAATTCGTTTTTTGTTTTATTTATAATTATGACGATCACAATATTACTTTTCTCTTACAGTTCTTTGTTCAATTCGTTTTTCATAATTGGTTCCTTCAAAAATTCGTTGAACAAATACTCCTGGAAGATGAATAAAATTTGGGTCTAATTCTTCAGGCTCTACCAATTGTTCTACTTCAACCACAGTTATTTTACCAGCCATTGCCATTACTGGATTAAAATTTCTTGCTGTGCCCTTAAAGATAACATTTCCATATCGATCCCCTTTCCAAGCTTTGACAAGTGCAAAATCTGCAGTCAGCGCAGCTTCCAAAATATGAGGTTTACCATCAAAATACCTAACTTCTTTGCCAAAGGCTACTTCTGTACCATAACCGGCAGGAGTAAAAAAAGCGGGAATACCTGCTCCGCCAGCTCTACATCGTTCAGCAAGACTTCCTTGTGGTATTAGATCTACTTCCAACTCTCCACTCAGCATTTGTCGCTCAAATTCGTCGTTTTCACCAACATAAGAGGATATCATTTTCTTTATTTGTCTTTTTTGCAACAATAATCCGAGACCAAAATCATCAACTCCTGCATTATTTGAAATACAAGTTAAGTTTTTAGCGCCTAAAGCGACTAAAGCGGAAATACAATTTTCTGGTATACCACATAGACCAAAACCTCCAACCATTAAGGTCATTCCATCTTCTATACCAGAAATGGCCTCTTTAGCATTTGTTATTACTTTATTCATACTTTATATTTTGATGTGTCAAGATACAGATTTTGATTGGAATAATTATTCATTTTGTAACGAAATGTATTGTTAGAATTATTAAATATAACCTTTTTAAATAATTCTTTTCCAAAAAGTAGGGGTATTGAATTTGGCAATCATCTTATAAGTAAGAACAAAGCAAAACTTATTTTTTTTTACCAAATACTTACCATTATGATTAACTCATCAATATTTCTTATGCTACGAGAATTTAAAATATTAAAGTCATTATCTGAAAAACAATTGGAAGAGATGACCAAAGAAGCAACACTAAATAGCATAGATAAGAATGCGATTATTTATAGTCCAGGAGATGAATGTAAATATGTATACTTAGTACAAAAAGGAAGTGTAAAACTTGGAATGCATGCACAATGTGGAAAGATATTAATTAAAGATATAGTTTATGAAGGCTCACTATTCGGAGAAAATATATTTTTGGAGGGTAACTCTAGAAAAGAATTTGCTAAAGTAATGTATGGGACCACAGTTATCAAGATACCAGTAACAATTATTAAATCTATGGTTGTAGAGAATAGCGATTTTGCTAATGATATTATGGGAGTGATACTATTGAGAATTCAAAACCTTGAGGAAAGAATGCAATCATTTGTATTTAAAAAGGCCAAAAGGCGAATTATGGACTTTATCAAGCGTACAGGTAATTTGAGAGGAATTAAAATTGGCCTTGAAGAAGTACTGATTAATCATGGTATGTCTCATAAGGAAATAGGATATTTAACAGATACCAGCCGTCAAACAGTTGCTAGAGTATTAGGGGATTTAAAAAGAGAAAATCTAATTCATTTTAGTACAAGAAAACCTAATAAAATATTAATAAGAAAAAGTATGAGTTTCGCTTAATTAACTGGCGTAAATACAATTTAATTTTGTAGAGAAACATATAAAGATAAGTATTTGGTTTTCGCTTTGAAAACGGGTCTGCTCATTGAGTATGCCTGTTTTCTTTATTTCTATCAAGTGCTAAGGATTATAAAAACAGATTTTTATAATTTTTCCTCTTCAGCATAGTCGATATATGGATGATATTCTCGGAATGGTAACATTAGTATTGTTCCTATATCTTCAGCTTCTTTGACATCCATATAAGTATCCAACCCATATTTAAGTTTGGTATTATCTGCAACAATATAAGTACCAAAAATTCGATCCCAAATAGAAAACATATTGCCATAGTTAGAATCAGTATAAGGTATGCGATAGTGATGGTGTACACGGTGCATATTCGGAGTTACCAAAACAGTCAATAACAATCTATCTAACCAATTTGGAATAACTATATTACTATGTGAAAACTGAGTAAAGACAACAGACAAGGATTGATACAAAAACACAAGCCATATTGGTGCCCCTAAGACCAAAACAGCAATTGTTGTAAATACAAATCTTAGTACAGACTCTCCAGGATGGTGTCTATTAGCTGTAGTTGTATCTACGTTTTGATCTGTATGGTGAACCAAATGAAACATCCACAACCATTTGACTTGATGCTCTATGTAGTGAGGAAGATACGCTCCAAAAAAATCAAATAGCGCAAGACCAACAATAACTTTCATTACCAATGGAATATCTAATAAATGCATCAAACCCCATTGGTTGTTTGCAACAAAATCCACAGTTGCTATTAATATAAATGCTAACGTAAAGTTGATAACAATGGTAGTTATTGTGAAAAAAATATTAACTTTTGCGTGTTTCCATTTGCTATAATTAAATGAGAACAAAGGAATAATACTTTCTAAAACCCAAAAAAAGGTTAATCCTCCAACAAGAATTATTGCACGATGAGCTGAAGAAATAGTTTCAAAATATTTGATAATGACTTCCATGGATGTTATATTTTAATTTTGCGAAATAAATATCAAAAACACAAAAAGAAGATTAGCAATATTAATCAATTAAAGCCAAAAATTCATCCTCAGACATTATTTTTACAGTACCTAATGCTTGTGCTTTTTTTAGCTTTGATCCTGCTTTTTCTCCAGCAACCAAGATATTAAGATTTTTACTTACTGCAGATATGCTTTTAGCTCCATTTTTTTCTGCCAATTGTTGGGCTTCTTTTCTACCCATTTTTTGTAACGATCCCGTAAATAAAATTGTTTTACCTGCTAATGGTGCATCTTCAGCCACTTCTAATGGTTTGTCTGCTTCTTTTTGGTATAGATTGACACCGTGATTTTCCATTTTTTGTAGCATTTCAATATTTGCAGGTTGATTAAAAAACGCAATTACATTTTTTGCAACAACAGGTCCTATGTCTTTAATATCTACAAATTGTTGTTCAGTCCATTCCTTAAGATCTAATATATTATTTAGTTTTTCTGCAATAAGCTTAGAGGCTTTTTTACCTAAATGGTGAATACTAAGCGAATGTAATATTTTGTGAATAGGGTTTTGTTTTGCCAGATTAATTGATTTTTCCATTTTTTGAGCACTTTTAGTACCAAAACCTTCTAATTCAGAAATTTTTTGATAATCAAGATTATAGACATCCGACATATCTTTTAACCAGCCCAATTCAAAAAATCGTTCAACATTGGATTTTCCAAAACCATCAATGTCCATTGCTACTTTGGAAACATGAAAAATTATTCGTTGTAAATCTTGTGCACCACATATACAATGTGGACATCTCCAAGCCGCTTCTTTTTCTGTTTTGACTAAAGTAACAGGAGTCCCTGTTTTATTTATTGGACATTCAGAAGGGAATATTACTGGTACTTCGGATCCATCTCTTAAGTCTTCTAAAGATTTTACAATATATGGAATTACATCACCAGCACGCTCTACGACTACGGTGTCTCCTATCCGCAAATCCTTTGATGTTATGAATTCTTCGTTGTGCAATGATACTGATGATACGGTTACTCCTGCAATATGTACAGGTTTTAATTTTGCAACAGGTGTAATTGATCCAATTTTACCGACCTGATATTCAATATTTATCATTTTTGTAGTTGCCTGCTTTGCTTTAAATTTGTATGCTATTGCCCATCTTGGATGGTGAGACGTGAATCCACATTTTTCTTGTAGCTCAAGATTATTTACTTTTACTACCATTCCGTCTATTTCATAATCATATCCATCTCTTTTTTCATCCCACGCTTTACAAAAAGAGATAGCACCTTGAATATTTGGTACGACTTTCCTTTCTTTTACGGGTATTTTAAATCCAATACTTCCAAGAGTTTCTATTCCTTTATCATGTGTTTTTAGAGTTGGTAACATATCGTTTCCTTGAGCATCTATCGCATATCCAAATTGGAATATAAAGGCTTCAAGACCACGTGCTCGTGTAGCATTAGGGTCTTTCATTCTCAAACCACCAGTAGCGGCGTTTCGTGGATTGGCAAATAACGCTTTACCTTGATCAGCTCTTTGTTTATTTATTTTTTCAAAATTATCTCTTCTTATTAAAGCTTCGCCCCTTAACTCGGCTTTCACTATACCCAAAGAAGAAAACTTAGCTTTTAATGGTATTGATGGCATAGCTTTAGCATTAGGAGTCATATCTTCTCCTTGGGCACCATTTCCTCTTGTCGCACCTCTTATTAAATAATCGTTTTCGTACACTAAAGCAATGCTACCTCCATCAAACTTTGGCTCTATACAATAGGACACCTCAGCACCTGGTTTCAATCCACAAAGTTTTAATACTTGTCGATTAAAATCTATTAAATCTTCTGCATTATAAGAATTTGCTAAAGACAACATAGGTACTGTATGTGTGATAGTTGGCATATCAGGATTTAGATCACTTGCAATTCTTTGGGTTGGAGAATCCAATGTGACCAAAGCTGGGTTAGCGTTCTCTAATGCTTCTAACTTTTTATATAATATATCATATTCAAAGTCCGAAATTATGGGATCATTAGCTACATAATACTTCCATTCATGGAATCTAATAACAGTTCTTAAAACTTCTATATCAAATGGAGAAATAGAATTATCCGCTAAAAATTTTTTTGAAAGATCGAAATTAGATTTTTGTGCTGCTGTTGAATACATTTTTATCTTTTGTATTATTTAGGGAGTCTCATAACGTGGATAAGCCTACGTACACTGTACCTGCCAGATCCATTGGCTATAAGTAAGAATAGACCCCCAAGTATAGCTAGGTTGTTCAAAAAATGTTGTGCACTTTCTCTTTGTAGATCTGGGGCATCGTTCCAAAATGGATATACTATTAATGTATAAGGTATCCATGATAGCAGTAAAAGAAAAGCGCCAAATCTTGCAGAATAACCAAACGCAACTAAGAGTGCACCAAGAGTTGTAATAATGAGAGCAAAAATCAGAATGGAATCTTGAGCCCAAGTGAGCCCATAATCTGTCATAAGTTCTTTTGTCTTAGTGTAAAAAAATATTGTCTCCAAAATCTCATAAAAAAATATGATACTTATGAATATTCTACCTATTAAATCCGAAATATCTTTCATCAGTTTATTTTAACTATGTCTTTTTTACAAATTCTGTCAAAATCACAATGTGCTGACCATCAATTTTACCTTCTATATGTCCAGCATTGTCATGTACAAGTCTTATTCGTCTTACTGCTGTTCCTCTTTTTGCTATAAAGCTTGCTCCTTTTACATTTAGATCTTTGATCAATACTACAGAATCTCCAGAAGATAAGATATGACCATTACTATCTTTGTGAATGATTTTTACATCATCTGCTCCATCTTTTGCCCATTCCATTGTCTTGTCATCAAGATAGATCATTCCTAATGCATCTTGAGCCCACCCTTCTGATGATAAGTTATCCAACATTCTGTATGCCATTACTTGTACTGCAGGTATTTGACTCCACATACTATCATTAAGACATCTCCAATGATTTTTATCAATTTTTTCTGGATCTTCAATTTGTATTTTGCAGGGTTCACATATTACGACTTGATTATCTATACGATCATCTGATTTAGGAGGTACAGTATATGCTGATAGATTATCCACACTACTGCATAATTCACATTTATTGTCACTTCTTGTTTCTAATTCACTTGTCAAAGACATTGGTATATAATTTATGTTTTCTAATTTTTCAATAAAGTGCAAATATAATATAACTAAGTACTATACCAATAACATAGTAAACCTAAAAAAGAAAGGCCGCACAAATTAATGTGAGACCTTTCTTAACGTTATCAAGTGGTTCTATTTATTCAAATATAACTCTCTGAGTGGCTACGCCATCTTCGAAATATACTTTGATAAAATAAATACCTGATGGTAGGGTGTTATTTGAGATAGTAACATTTGAAGAATTTACAGCAGTTTTTTGTGTAAATAATCTTCCATCAACATTCAAAATATCAACTTTTTGGATAATTCTATCTTTAGCATTTATATTTAATTCTGTAGAAACAGGATTAGGAAACACACTCATCACAGATGCATCAAGAGCCACTTCATTAGTGCTTGAATATATATCTGCACAAGGTAGATCAAGTGCTACACACATTCTTGGTAGTGTGTAATCCATAACCATAGTAATATTGCCTTTTGCTTTCTCTGCAGACATGTTTTCGTTTGTAAACATTCCAACTTCGTGATATGTACCATTACCTGATGGGTGTGGTAGTAAGTTCCAAGGAATATTCATTCCAGCACCTGGAGCTGGAGCATTAGGATCCCACCAATCAAGTACTACACCTTCATCTAATCCTAAACTATTAGGTGCCTGTACCCATGGAAATAATCCTTCCCAGTAATCGTGACCAGCAGTAGCCGCATTAGCTATTGCCGTTGTTGTTACAGCATCATCAAAAAATGCATTGTTAAATATATCATGAGTACCTAATGCTTGCATTGCTGGGTGTATTTTTTGACCACCCTGTACTCTTACTATTGGATCTCCTGTAGTAGGTACTATCAATGTTGCATCGTCGTAAGGTGCAAAAATATCATTTACAGATTGAACAGTAATAATAGGAGGTGTTACATCATCGATCCATGACACATCTGCCAGAGCTCCTCCTATATTTACACATAAAGTAACATCTGATAGTATAGTATCACCAGAATTATATGTTACATGGTTAGGATAGTTAGTTGTGTCACCTGCCGGCAATCCAAATCCTTCAATTGGCGTTACGGTAAGATCTAGTCCATAGATGTCACCATGAAAAGGCTCTACTACCATTGGTGTTTCTGGAACACCATCGCCATCAAGATCTAAAACGAATTTTCCAGGACCATTTTGTGCTGTAGGAATTTCAAGATAGTTATTAAGTGTAGCCATTCCTAATGTCAAGTACCCTCCAGTACCATTACCCCAAGCTGTGATTTTATTTGGATCAATACCAAACGTGTTTCCACCGTCTTCAGCATCTCCTCTAAAGAATCTAACTGCATTACGCCCATCTTGGATTCCTCTATATGCGGCTTGTATAAGTCCAAGAGCTCTAATTGGCTGAGTCTCTGCTAATGGATTCCAACCAGTTCTGTAATCTACGGCTGCAGCTACATAACCTCTTTTGGCAAGTCTTGTACATATTTCTACAACGGCAGAATCTGTTTTTGTACCTGAAATTTGAGCGTTTAGTACGTTTGGTAAAAAATTACCAGTATGATATACCAATACTAATGGTCTTGATGTTTCTGTGTCTCCTACTGGCTCATATATATCCATTGCTAAAGGAATTGGCACTGCTTCTCCCGTTTGTGGGACAAGCAATACAGTTGCATTAACCCCATATATAACATTTGATGTTACATTGACTTCTGTGAACATTTCATCGAGATACCTCTCTTGTGCTACTAACCCTGAAGTAATAGCAAAGGTTAAAAACAAAAATAGTGTAAAAAATTTTTTCATAAAGCTATATTTTAAAGTGTGTATAAATTAGTTATAATAATAATTATTTTTTGCGACTGATGTCATAAGTGATTTGGAAATATCCCAATCGACCTATTCTTGGTCCACCATAAGTTTGAAATTTTCTATTGTTTAATATATTTGATGCCCCCAGTTTAAATGTTGTGTGCAGACTTGGTACAAAAACATTAACCTGTGCATCTAACATATCATAAGTTGGTACCAATCCTGTAAATTGAGGAGATCCTTCAAATATAAATCCTTCAATCCATTTATAGTTTACATTGATACCGAGGTGATCGATTCCAAGAAATGAAAAATTTCTTCCGTTGACCCCAATATTAAATTTATGCTTTGGTGTATTAAATGCTGGAATTATAGCATCATCAGTTTTAGTATTTAACTTATTGAATGAATAATTACCAGCTAAAGAAAACTTAGGAGCGAAAAAATAGTTTAATCCTATTGCTACTCCTTGTGTTGTTACTGTTTCTTCAGAATTTGCAGCATATCTATATACTTGTATATTTCTAACTAATCCAGTATTAAAATCAATATCCGCATCCGCACCAATTTGATAACCAATAAAATCATCATAGATACTATAATAGTAGCCAGCATCAACATATAGTTTTTCAAAAAGAGTAGTTCTTACTCCTATTTCAAATGTTTTTACTTTTTCTGGTTGTATTGGACTAATATTAAAAGAGTCTAATAAATCTTGTTTTCTTCCATTGTTAAAATAATTTCTAAGGGAAGGTATTGTAACCAAATTTTCGGCTCCATTAAGATTGCCCGCTAATACTGCTGGTCCTACATCTAAATTTAAATATTGATCTGAGAGTGTAGGATTTCTTACGGCACTAGAAAAAGAAAATCTAAAAAAGTCTTTTTCTGTTGGAGTATAGACTAACGATGCTGCTGGAGACACCAAAGTATTAAAGTTTTGATTTTTATCAACCCTAACCGCTCCTTGAAATTTTAATTTATTAGGTACAATCGATTTTGAAAGTCCTGCATATATTCCAACTTCACTATTAGTGATTGTGGTATCTGTATCAGAAAAAATAGTACCTTTTGATTTTGGAGTATATAGTCTTGCATTCGCCCCAATTGTTACTTCATCAGTCCAAGAAGGAGTAAGCTTATATTCACCATGCAAATGATATAGCGAGGATTGATCATAAAACCTTGTTCCTCCTTCACTTCTCAGTTTTGAAGTTATTTCTTTAAATCGTTGGTCAAACTCTGGCGTTCCAGGAACATAGAACCCAGGTGAACCAGTACCGCCATCTCCTGGACCATTGGCAAATGATTCTGCTTGGTTGTGCCACTGAGTGATTTGTCCTTTATTATCAGACAACCATTGATTTGCTGTCTCAACATCAAAATCAAAAGAAACCATCCCAGTTACTGGATCAATAATTGTTATCAATTTTGGATAATCAGAATCGACTATTTGTGGATTGATTTCTGCTAACCAATAATCTAAATAGTCTTGTGACCATTCTCTATCTGGTTTTCCGTCTTGTATTAATTGTAATGCTGTAAAGTACGGATCATAAGAATTACCAGCAGTAGTAGTTGTCATATATGCTCTGACAAAATACTTGTTTAGTTTTCTAAATTCCAATTTGTTTTGCCAAAAAGTTATACCATCTAAGCTAAATCTGTTATCTCCTTGATATACTGTTTTGCCACCACCATAACTTGATGTAAATACCAACTCCGGAGATTCAAAGTCTAAACTTGGTCTAGTTTTTAAATGAAAAGAAGCATTTGCTTTATAGTTTCTTGTCTTATAATCTACCAATTCTGATTCTTTATAACCAGTTCTATACCATGTACCTAACCCTACTCCAGACGAAGACAATGCTGCATCAGAAAAATCATTTCCAGCTCTATATTCATCACCATAGATGTTTACTGCATCATATCTTCCAGAATTATCAGCATCAACTCTGCTTCCATCTACAGGCTCATAATTGTCAGCTACCCAATCATCAGCTCTTAAATATTCAAGATTTAATTTATATGCAAAAGTGTTGTTACCATCTTCGTTTTGAAAAGCATCTGCCCATCTAATTGCAGTTTTTAGCATATTTCGCTCTCCAGCTTTTACTGAAGCCGAAAGGCCATTATGAAAAAATGGATCTTTGGTTTCCATACTTATCACACCGTTAAAAGCATTTGGTCCGTAAAAAGCAGAACTTGCACCTACTATAATCTCAACCTTATTGACATCTAACTCTGAAGACCCAAGAAAGTTACCAAGAGAAAAATTTAGTCCCGGTGCTTGGTTATCTACACCATCAATAATCTGGAGTGACCGCACAGGACTTGTACTATTAAATCCTCTTGTATTTACTACTTTAAATCCCAAACTAGCTGCCGTAAGGTCAACTCCTTTTAATGCACCTAATCCCGCATAAAAATCTGATGCTGGTGTTTCTTTTATAGCAATATTATCCAACGCTTCAATTGTAAGTGGAGATTTTTTAGTTTGTTCTGATATTCTACTGGCTTTTACTTCTACGATATCTACTGTCACACTATTTTCTGCAAGAGCAATTGATACATTTTCACCAGCAGTAGAAACAGTGTATTCTTTTTCGTTATATCCAAGATAAGAAGCTAACAATGTAATAGGGTAATCGGCATTTGTTTTTAGCTCAAAATAACCATCATAATCTGTAATGTTGCCTTCTGTAGTTCCTTTAACAATTATATTAGCGCCAATTAATGGATCACCATTTCCAGCGTCAATAATTTTACCTTTTATTACATGTTGTCCTATTAGTTGACTACTTAACAAAAGACATAGAGCAATTATACAATTCTTTACACCCATTTAGTATTGTTGTATGCTCATACATAGTATAAGCGAGTTTTTATAATAAAAAAACAAATAAGTATATGATTATCAATGTAAACAAAGAATAACCTAAACACAATTTTTGTTTATTCACCTCTCAATAAATGGAAAATTATTGAGATTTGGGTAATTTGAACCTATATTTTTATCACAGAAATAAAAAATCGCATACAGAATGGGCTTTTAAAGGTTAGGCTATTGAAAAGGTCATTTCTTTTTTATATAAAAGTAGAGCCCAATTAAAAAAAAATTTATCTTAAGTGCAGCAGTTTTAACACATCGTGCATTTTAATAAAAAACAACGCAATGAAAGTTTATTATATTCTCGTACTTACTATTTGTTTATTTTCTATTGGCTGTTATGATGATATTGATAATACACCAGATCCTGAAGTAATCATCGAACAAACAGAAGTATACATTGATACCAAAATAGCAGGAACAGTAGAATCCATTAATGGAGAAAACCTTAAAGAGTACACTTTGAAAATTAACAATGATAACTATTCTATAGATGGGGATTACTTTAAAGTTCACATAGAAAATGCAAATAAAAAGGGACAAATAGTACAAGTACTTAAAAACAATAAAAATATTGGTATAGCTACATTTTTGTTAGTTGAGAATGATATTAATAAGGTATTGATAAAAGAACATCAAGCAATCAAGTCACAAATAATATCAGATGTTTTTAATATTATTGAACTTGATAACCAAATATCAATTGATCTAAAAAATGCAAAATGGGAAGGTAACTATATTGGTGATATAGGATTGGAATATGTAAAAATAGAGCAATCTACATCTCTTACTCCAGTGGCATATAATCAATATTTGGATGTCTTAGCAGTAAATAGTATAGGTGGTTTTTTTCTTAAAGCCACAACCGCCTCTGGTGAACCATTAGATATAAAAAAAGATGGTAAAGTGAAAATTACTTTACATGATATTCCGCCCAATACCAATGGACTTTTTGAATTAGATAAAAATGATAATTGGAAGTTGGTTTCTGATATTGTAAATGGAGCAGAGGTAGAAGTTTTAGCTTCGGGATATTATGCATTTGGCATTTATGATAAAGGTGTTTTTGTAGAGGGTATAGTCTCAAAAGATGATAATGTTATTGCCTACCAAACAATGAATTGGGAAGAAGGAGATATTAGTAATAGATTTAGATCTACTGAAACAGGAAAATGGATAGCCGTATTTCCAGAAAACAATACTACTGAAATTAGTCTTCTAAATCCTTGTAATGAAAGCATTTTTACAGAAACCATTACAATAAAAAATAGTGACATTTATGGAGAGGTGCTAATTGTAAATTCTAATAATCCTAATTTTCAAACGATAGATATTGAAGTAAAAGATTGTAAAGGAAATAATGTTGAAAATCCAAATATTGCTATAAATAGTAGTTTGTCAAATGATATATATTCTTTCTCAAGCAGTAGTACTGTATTATTATCGGTATGTGAAGATGTTACTATATCAGCGATAGACGAAAACGGAAATAATGGACCAGAAATGATACTTGATGATCAATTGTCACAAAACATTGATTATTTAACTAATTGTGCTGAATACATTGATGGTTTTAGCCACATTGTAATAAGAGAAGATACAAAATATTATACAGCATTTAATGTATCGGAAGAAGATAATCAATTGGTTATAAGATCAGAAAATCAAAAATTTAGACTGCGTATTAATGGAACGGAATCGCGAAAATATTCAGAAAACGAAGTGAATATATTTATTGATGAAGAAGAATTTGGAACAAGAGGATATTATATATCATGTGAAAATTCCGAAATAGGATGTGGAATATCAAATTGTGAAGTTGCCCGTTATGGAAATAACAAATGGCTAAAGATATCTTTTGAAGGTGAATTATGGATGCAATCCTATAATCCTTGGGTAGCAGGAAATTATCCGATATCAGCAGAAATAACTGTAAAGATTAACTAAAATAATTATTCAAAACACAGAACTAACTGCAAGAAATTGACAGAACAAGATATAATAAACGGATGTAAAAACAATGATAGACAATGCCAAAGGGCATTTGTAGATCAGTATTCTGCCTATCTTATGGGTGTCTGCCGAAGATATATAACTGATGGTACAAGAGTCCAAGATTGCTTACAAGAATCATTGATGAAAGTACTAACATCACTTAATCAATATACAGAGAAAGGATCGTTTAAATCTTGGGCAGCAAGGATCACAGTTAATATTTGTCTACAAACAATAAGAAAAGAAAAAAGACATATCAATTTTGACTTAGATCAGCAAGTTGATATCGTAACGCAAGAAGTAGTCAATCTAAAACTTGAAGTAGATGATGTACTCAGATTTTTGGACACGATACCAGAAAAATATAGAATAGCAATCAATATGTATATAATTGAAGGTTATAGTCACAAAGAAATCGGACAACATCTCGGGGTAACTGAGAGTAGCTCGAGATCTTTGGTCACTCGTGGTAGAAAAATGATAAAATCTGCTTTTGCAGAGAAGATGATAAAAATAGTATACAAAAACAA
>JAZGFO010000247.1:0-8240 GCA_036479655.1 Saprospiraceae bacterium | reverse complement strand
ATATATAGAAGGAACGAAACAAAATCCGATAACATTAACAGCAATGGAACCTATTGGAAACCATAAAATAATAAAAACAAAGTTAGAATGTGAATACTTTGTGATGAAACATGTAAGTGTTATAAATGGGCTGGTATCTTCTTATCAAACAGACAACCATTTTCAAAATGTTATTTTTAATAACGATCAATTATTAGAGTGGAATTATGCTGTAGTGAGAACTTGGTTTGGAAAATTACTGATTGAAGATTGTATTATTAACGGAATTAATCAAGGAGAAGGAGTTTTGGTACATAATTGCCAAAATGCAGTAGTTAGAAATTGTGAATTTAATAAAGTACCCGATGCCGTTGAATATCTAAATTGCAAGAATAGCTCTATTTACAACAATGTTTTTAATGATATGAATGACGATGGTATAGATCTTAACAATTGTCATCAAGTGAGTATATATAATAATGAGTTTTATAATGTTGGAGATAGAGGATTAGAAATTGGAAGTGAAAATATGGGCAGTAGTGGCGCATTGAGTATTTATAATAACCTCTTTTCAGGGTGTAATATTGCTATTAATGTCAAAGAATCTTCAAATGCTGTTGTTGAAAATATAACTTTTTATGACAACAATGTTAATATTGAATTGATTACACCTAATGACAGTACCCGTATAAGTAATCTTCAAATTTCGAAGTCTATTTTTGTTGGTGATAATGCGAATATAGATAGAGATATGAGATCTGAGTTGTCCATTATTAACTGCTCTTCGGAAGTAGAATTAGGATTCAGCAATACAAATACGGTAGGACCAATTTTATTAAGTGATCCTGACAATAGTGATTACACTTTGCAATCGGCCACTTTACCAGAAGGACTACTACTACAAGAGATAGGATATTGGAAACAATGATAAAAGTTATAAAAAAAATAGAGAACTTGAAACTATAATTAAGTAAATCAAATTATATATATTGTAGTCTCTAACATTTGTGTTGATTAACACTGTTAGAGATTATTATTTTTTAACAATAAAAATTAAATAAATTATGGGATTATTTTCATTCCTTAAAAACGCGGGAGCGAAATTATTAGGTAGAGAAGCTGCAAAAAATGATGCAGGTTCTGCAGAAGATGTTGCAAACAAAGTTATGCTTCTTAAGTCAATCGTTGAAGGGTCTGGTCTTCCAGTCGAAGGATTTGACATAGAATTAAATGATGATGTAGTAACAGTATACGGTCAAACAGAATCTATTGCAGACAAGGAAAAAGTTGTTCTTATGGTAGGGAATGTTGAAGGTATAGCTACTGTTGATGACAGGATTTCTGTTATTGCACCGATTCAATCAAGATTTCATGAAGTAAAGCCAGGAGATTCATTGAGCAAAATTTCTGCTGAAGTATATGGTGACCCAATGAAGTACAATGCGATTTTTGAAGCGAATAAGCCAATGCTTAGTCACCCTGATAAAATTTATCCGGGACAAATGTTGAGAATACCAAATCTATAAATTTAGATTAAGTAAAAAAAATAGCCTCTACAATTATTTTGTAGAGGCTTTTTTTTGTTTATTAGGATGATTGGAATCGTGAGCATGAAAATAATGCTAGATGCCATTTAATTTTAATCCATTAAAAAAGTATATGGAAACTCTCCCGGATAATTTTCATAATATCCATTAAGTACTACTGATCCTTGCTGATCTTTTAGTAATTCAATAAATCCGTTTACAGTAGATACTTTTACATTATTGATAGATGTAATTATATATCCTGGTTCGACATTTGCTTTTCGTGCCTTAGAAGATGAATAAACGCTTACTACATATATTCCTTTTTCTGAATTTCTTGTGAGTTCATTACTATCCATATCTCTCAATTCAAATCCTATGTCAGTAAGCACTTTGTCTTTTCTGACAGCTATATAGTCAGTTGTATTTAATTGGTTTCTTAGTATTACTTTTTTGGAATTTGTTTTCCCATCTCTAAAGTATCTTACTTCGAGTATATCTCCAGGACTAAACTGTCCAATTAATGCTGTGAACTGAGGTGTAGTATTGGTTTCTGTACCATTTATTGATAACAATATATCTCCTTTTTTTAAGCCAGATTCTTTTGCGGCCCCCCCTTTTGTAAGGGCGTCAACTACTACTCCTTTAATATCTTTTAGTCCAATTTCTTTAGCAAGATCAGCATTAAGGTTAAATATTGTAACACCCATCCATCCTCGTTGGACAGCACCATATTCTTTGAGGTCACTTATTATTTTTTTGACAAGATTGGCTGGTATTGCAAACGAAAAACCCTCATAGCCACCAGATGATGATAGGATAGCAGTATTGATTCCTACTAATTCTCCATTAGTGTTGACAAGCGCACCGCCGCTGTTTCCTGGGTTTACAGCAGCATCAGTCTGTATAAATGATTCAATCCCCCTTTGCTCTAAGATGTTAATGTTTCTTGCTTTTGCACTCACTATTCCTGCTGTCACTGTAGATTGTAATCTAAACGGATTGCCGACTGCAAGCACCCACTCTCCAACTTGTAATGAGTCAGAGTTGCCAAATATAATATATGGAAGACCAGTTGACTCTATTTTAAGCAGCGCCAGATCGGTTTGCTCATCAAAGCCGATTACTTTTGCTTTATATTCTTTATTGTTACTCAGGGTTACTTGGAGATTACTTGCTCCAGTAATTACATGATTATTAGTTACGATATATCCATCATTACTGATCAATACACCACTGCCAGTAGTTTTATTCAATTTTTTTGTGTGATAAGTACTGCCATTTGCTGGAGATGCACTTTCTATAAATACTACTGCTGGTCTACTAAGGTTTGTCGCTTTAATAAAATTTGATGGTGCTGAGGATCTAAATACTTTTTCAGCACGCTCTGATAAGAGTATTTCAGATTCTGCAGCTAATATGGCTTTTTGTTTTTGTTGTTCAAATATTACAACAGGTGATCCAACTATAAGTGTATATACCCATACACCAAAGAATGCCCCAATAATAGCACTAAAAAATGTAACGGCAATCTGGTTATATTTCATATTATTATTTTATCAATTTTCCTTTTTTGAAAGTTCACGTCACAATGTAAGACATTTGTACTTATTATCAGGTGTTTATATATCTATATTTTGTATAATGTGTAAATTTTGATTTTTAAGTTGTTTATTTGGTGAAAACCCTATTTTTTTTAGCAACATAAACACAGTTTTCTATTCACAAAAAATTACATTACATTTATAATGAGAAAATCACTAAATTTATTATTATCTTAATCAATAAGTTCATAGAATCTATTTTTAACGATACTGCAAGAGCATATCAATTACTACAGACGTTTAGATTAGTTTCCTCTATTATAGTTGGAGTTTGGTTAGTCAAGTGTGGGTTTACAACGCTCGAAATTGGTGATTTTGAATGGTTTTTATTCTTAGCTAATGCAGTTTCTTTTTTTTGGTCTTTTGGGTTAAAAAATGCGCTTTCTTCTTATTATCCCCAATTGGATAGTATGTCAAAAAAAAGAATGCTTTTTAATATAACTGTAGTATTTACAGTACTTGGTTTTATTGGTAGTATCGTATTGTTAGTATATTTATTAAGTGTCGGCTTATCAAGTATACCAATCAATATCATGTTTATAATGGCATTTGTTGTGATTAGTATCCCTTCATCATTGACTGAGCATTTTTTACTTTTAAAAGATAATGCTCGATCATTAATTTATTATAGTCTAATTGTGTATGCAGGTTATTTATTGATTATTGTATCTGCAACTATACGCTATAATTCAATTGCAGGAGTATTGTATGCATTGGTTGTTTGGGCATTTCTTCGATTTTTGTACCTATTGTATTATGTGAATAAGCATGCAGTGATTGAGTGGGATAGTAAGTTGAGTTTTAGATTTTTAATATTTGCATTACCATTAATTATTAGTGTGATGGCGAGTCACAGCATGGATTTTGTTGACGGGTTTATAGTAGAGCATTATTTGTCAAAATCAGATTTTACAATTTTTAGATATGGCGCTAGAGAATTACCTTTAAATACAATATTGATATCTGCTTTTGCAACAGCAATGGTACCTCTTGCAATGATTTCTTTTGATCAAACTTTAGCGAAAGTAAAAGAAAGAACCAGTAAAATGATGAATTGGTTGTTTCCGATAAGTATAATGCTTATGATTAGTAGCCCATATTTATTTACTCGTATTTATAGCAATGATTTCTTTGAATCTGCTTCTGTTTTTAATATCTATTTATTGATTATTTGCAGTCGGATATTATTACCACAGGTTGTTTTGTACGCTAATCATAAAAACAATGTTTTGATGATTGTTGGTGCAATTGAATTGTGTATTAATATTTTTCTAAGTTTATATTTATTGCCAATTTATGGAATTCAAGGCATCGCTTTTGCAACAGTAATCGCTTTTATTATTCAAAAAATAATTTTAATCATCTATACTTGGAAGGTATTAAGCATTTCTGTAACACACTATCTAAATGTTCCCCAATATATTGGTTATTCTATATTACTATATAGCATCTATTTTTTAGTCACTTCTATTATGAATATTAGGGTAATGGAATTTTAATTTGCTATTATCTTAATGTGGCTAAAGCCATATTTGTTGCTTTTAAAATATCAGTTGGTTGAAACCAACGGCAATAAAGACAACAATTATATTATCATTTACAACTACTCCATTATTCTCTTTTATTACCGTCTGCTTTAGCCGACGGGTTTAAGACTTTTCTTACAATGGCTTTAGCCACATTATTGTTTGGACCAAGTCCATCCATATTTTGACATAAAAATATCAATTTCTTCTTTAAAACTTTTCTTTTTGTGGTGCTTTTCTTGGTTTCTTATATAGTGCATTACAGATTCTATTTGAGATTCACTAACACTTACTGCCCAATAGTCATCTTGCCATCTAAATTTTCCTTATATATATCCTTGTTTATTGATCCAAAAAGAAGATTCCCCTTTTATCAATTGCATTGTTTTACTTATACTCATATCTTTATTCAGAAGAAGCAAACAATGCACATGATCAGTATAACCATTGATTTCTATAAGTTTGATATTTTTTTCTCTAGCATTTTCTTTAATATGAGTGAAAATGTTTTGTCTAAAACTTTGATGCAGAAACTCAGCTCTATTCTTTGTACTAAATACGACATGAATCCATACTCTTACCCAACTCATTTGATTTTTTTATTATAGTTTATAACTCATTTATCTTATATTTTAAGACTTAAAGAAAGTTGATTTTTATATTAGCCGTTGGTAGAAACCAGAGGCAATAAAACAGCAATTATCTTATCATTTATAACTACTTTTTTTCTTCTCTTATTTACCGTCTGCTTTAGCCGACGGAGACAAGACTTTTACTACAATAGATAAAGCCATATTTGTTGCTTTTTATATTAGCCGTTGGTTGAAACCAGCGGCAATAAAACATTCATATCACAATTATTTTGTAGGTACTATTTCTTCCTTTCTTCTCTTATTTTACCGTCTGCTTTAGCCGACGGTTTTAAGACTTTTCTTACAGTGGCTTTAGCCACATTATTATTTGGCAATCATCCATTCTATAGGATGTGGCTAAAGCCATATTTGTTGCTTTTTATAATATCCGTTGGTTGAAACCAACGGATATAAAGACAACAATTATATTAGCATTTATTACTACTCTCTTTCTTCTCTTTTATATTCAAAATATACTCACTTAATCCACTACACCTTTTCCTTCTCGCATTATTTCTACTTCTCCACTGGTACAATTTAATATTGTGGAACCGATTGCTTCTCCTAAACCACCATCCAATAAATATTCAACATTATATTGATATTCATTTTCGATTATTTCTGGATCAATGTAATATTGGCTTACATCGGCACTATTCATAGAAGTGGATATGATAGGTGCATCAAGGTATTCAAGTAACTCAAGGACAATCTTATTGTCTGGTATTCTGATTCCGATTTCCTTTTTATTATTTTTAAAATACTTTGTGACAAAATTATTGGCATTAAGTATAAATGTGAAAGGCCCAGGTAAATACCTTTTCATAGATTTAAAAATATGATTTGGGTAAGGTAGGGTATAGTCAGCTACCATTTTGATATCTCTACATATCAAAGAAAGTTTTGCTTGTTTTTCTTTTTTACCAGTCGTTTTTATTAGTCTTTCTATTGAGTTTTTATTAGTCATTATACATCCCATAGCATAGATTGTATCGGTAGGAAAAATCACTAATGCTCCTTTGTTCATTTCTGCTGCTACTCGTTTAATATCTCTAGAGTCAGGATTGGTTGGTCTTAATATTACTCTTTCCATTTGTTTTATTTATTGTGTTTTTGGTATTGCAATATAAGTATTTTTTTATTGGGTGTGCAGTATTCCATAATTAATAACATGATAGTCAGTACACACTAATAAAATCCTTACGCTATAAGGAAATCAACTTCGTTTCTATAGCAGCAAGTTAGAGGCAACTCCTTTAGGAAAGTGGAGCTTCAGAACGCAAGATTTTGTCTATTATATTTAGTGACTTGAGTGGTCAGTGTATTTGGGTCAAATTATGAAGAAAACAAAAAGTTCTAAATCATAATTAAAAAGCTCTTTCATGTATACAAAAAACTTATATTTGTGGCATGACAGATAAGATAATCATTCTTGATTTTGGATCACAGTACACTCAGTTGATAGCTAGGAAGTTAAGAGAGTTGAATGTGTTTTGTGAAATATATCCATATAACAAATTCCCTGAGAATGACACTTCGATTAAAGCAGTTGTTTTTTCTGGGAGTCCTTTTTCAGTTTTAGAAGACAAAGCATTACAGATTAATTTGGATAGAATTGTAGGTAAGTATCCATTACTAGCTGTTTGTTATGGTGCTCAGTATGTGGCACATAAATTAGGAGGAAAAGTAGCACGATCAGAAAAAAGAGAATACGGAAAAGCTATTTTAAAAACAGTTGTAGTACAGGATGATTTACTCGATGGTATTGATGGAAATGCGCAAGTCTGGATGTCTCACGGTGATTCAGTTTTGAATTTGCCAGATACATTTGAGGTGATTGCTAAGACAGATGATATACCAGTTGCAGCGTATAGATCTAAAAAAAGCGCATATGATAAGCCAGTATATTGCTTACAATTCCACCCTGAGGTACACCATAGTTTGTGTGGTAAAGCAATATTATCAAATTTTATTAAAAATGTTGCACATTGTAAAGCAGATTGGACACCAGCCCATTTTGTAGATGAAACGATAAGTGCGATAAAAGCCAAAATTGGAACGGACAAAGTTTTAATGGGGTTATCAGGAGGAGTAGACTCTACAATAGCAGCAACACTTATACATAAGGCAATAGGCGATAATCTTTTTTGCATATTTTTAGATAATGGATTGCTTAGAAAAGATGAATTTGAAGAAGTTTTGGATTCTTACAAGCATATGGGACTTAATATTAAAGGAGTAGTAGCGAGTGAAGAGTTTTTATCAGAATTAGAAGGGGTTAGTGATCCCGAGAAGAAAAGAAAAGTTATAGGTAGAGTATTCATTGAAGTATTTGAAAAAGAAGCAAAGAAAATTGAAGGTATCAAATGGTTAGGACAAGGGACTATCTATCCTGATGTCATTGAGTCAGTATCTGTACATGGTCCCTCAGTGACAATAAAAAGTCACCATAATGTGGGAGGATTACCGGATCACTTAGATCTCAAAATAATAGAACCTTTAAGAATGCTATTTAAAGATGAAGTGCGAAGAGTCGGACGACAAATGGGAATTAATGAAGAATTAGTCGGCAGGCATCCTTTTCCAGGACCTGGATTGGCTATTAGAGTGTTAGGGGCAATTACAAGAGAAAAAGTAAAATTGTGTCAGGAAGCAGATGCGATATTTATTAATAATCTTAGGAAACATAACCTATATGATAAAGTATGGCAAGCGGGGGCAATCTTGCTTCCAGTACAATCTGTTGGTGTAATGGGAGATGAAAGAACATACGAATTTACCATCGCATTACGTTGTGTAGATTCAGTTGATGGAATGACAGCTGAATGGAGCGATTTGCCACATAAGTTTTTAGCAATAGTTTCGAGTGAAATAATTAATCAAGTAAAAGGAATAAATAGAGTCGTTTATGATATTAGTACTAAACCGCCTGCAACTATCGAGTGGGAATAAATCTTTTTTGTTATTATTGAT
>JAZGFO010000246.1:0-2377 GCA_036479655.1 Saprospiraceae bacterium | reverse complement strand
AAACAGCAACATTGCCACAAGCATCTTCTACAGACCAAATTAATGAGTGAGTACCACTTGATAGTACTCTGGTTAATGAATTGGTAACACCCGTCATATCAACTGAACCATTACTATTGAGATCAATAGTCCAGCTATACTTAAGTTTATTGGCAGGAGTACAATCGTCAGTTGCACTCACACTTGCCGTAATAGATTCTTGACAATCACCATCTTCAGATACAACAGTTATGTTTTCACAAGCTTCTATTGTTGGAATTTGAGAATTTGAGATTGTTATTTTTTGTACATATTCGTAAAACTGTGGATTCTGAGGATCATAATTACACCAGTCCACCACTTTCCAGTGTCTTAATATTTTGATACAATAATCTTGTACATTATAAAATGTATTATCATCATAAGATATCGCAATATTAGCACAATCATCATTTGATAATACTGGGAAGCTATTCAACTCTTCTGGAGTAGCATTAGAACCATCACAACCGTTAAGGTTCCTATCCGATGGCCATTGTATATTATTGGCATTGAATGGTGTATTGTCACCAATAGTGATTCGTTGTGTACATGTAGCTGTACGTCCTTGAGGATCAGTAGCTTTAAATGTTCTTAAAACATAACCAATACCACAATCATTAAAACTTTCTTGGTCAGTATGCGTAACAACTACACTACAATTATCTTCTCCAATAGCATTACCTGTAAGTGTAAAGTCTGTATAATCTTGTGTACATGACAATGTAATATTAGCAGGACAAGTAATCGTTGGATTTATTTTGTCTTGCACATTTACATTTACCACACAATCATTATAATTGCCTGCGGCATCGTAAACTCTCAATACTACTTTGATATATCCTGCAGCAACGTCATTACAACAAAAGTTAACCTTTTCTCCAAACTGGAGATCAGAATTCATTCCGCAATTAGTAGTTTGTCTTTTGACTTCATACTTTACAACCTCACAGTTATCAGTACTTCCATCATCAATAGAAGTAGCAAATATATCAGCCCAACCTATGTCTTCTAATCCTACTACAGTATAACCTTCACAAACAGGTGTAGGAGCTTCATCATCTTCTACCATAACTTCTGTAAAGCATTGTGAACTATTGTTACAAGCATCAGTAATCGTATATACAATCCATGAAGTATCTTGAGGAAGTCCAGTAATTGTATATAGTTGTGTATTAGGATTATAAGTTATGTTATCATAAATTGGATTTTCAAATGGTTGTCCATCTTCATCTCTCAATTTGTAACCTACAGTATATGTCCATTCACTACATTCAAAGATAATAATAGGTTTTGGCACAGTAAAAGTACCCGTACATTGACCATCATCAGTGGTGATATCAAAACTATAATCTGGCGGAGCAGAACAAACTGGAGGAGAATTGTCCAAAATTTTAATAATCTGATTATCAGATTTTTCTTCTCCTGTACACCAATCAATAACTGTCCATTGTCTCAATACTTTGATACTTGCACCACAAATATCAAATATTACATCAGTATAATATACTTGAATATTAGCACAACCAACATTAGAAGGATAGCCTGTTTCTTCTGGTGAAGGAGCTCCATTATCTAACAACTCCAAATTAGTATTACATTCAAAAGCATCTTGTTCTATATTGTCGTAATTTAACGGAAAATCTACATCAGCAATAGTAGCTTTTTTAACAAATATAATCTGTGTACAAGATGACTCATTTCCTTGAGCATCAGTAAATGTCCATGCTCTTGTAATTGTTTTGATAAAATCATTTGCACAAGCATTAGTTTCCATTGTCTCGTGATAATCAAAAGTTACAGAAGAACAAGCGTCTGTTGCCGTTGGTTTTGGTGTTGCCGAAGAACCTGGAGTAAGATTATCATCACACTCTACAACAAGATTAGTACAATCTACGATTGTCGGTGGCAATTTATCCTCTATTGATATAGTTCCCCAACAAGAAGAAGGGCAGCCATTCAATTTTATGGAGACATTAAATGTCTGATTTACATGAGCATAATTAAGTATATTAGATGGTAATTGATTACCAGCCATATCCATAATTACTACCGTATAATAAGAATCTGGATAAATAGGATCTTCAAGGATCATATCTGGTAATATCTCAGCTCTACAGGACTCGTCAAGAGATACTTGTACAGCATCATTACAAGCCATAGTCGTATTACAATCTACTGTTTGTGCATCCAAAGAATTTACAAACAACACGAATGCAACCAAAGCTAAGGCTCTTACAATAACCGAAGGTGATCCCATGATTATTGTTTGGTATTTTTGTATTAATGTTTTCATTTTTATATTTTTAAAATCTGTTCTGTTTAAAATGATTCTGAATTTATATTATTGCAGTAGTAT
>JAZGFO010000245.1:0-12490 GCA_036479655.1 Saprospiraceae bacterium | reverse complement strand
TATGCATGCTCCCATACATCCAATGCCATGATAGGGACTCCACCACAACCAACACCTGGCATCAATGGGTTATCTTGATTAGGCGTAGAACAAATTTCTAATTTACCTCCAGCGTGTACACATAACCATGCCCATCCAGAACCAAATCTTGTACCAGCTGCTTTAGCAAATTTTTCTTCCATAGCTTCTCTTGATCCAAAAGCATCATTGACAGCAGTAAGTAAATCTCCAGATAATCTTCCACGATCGTTAGGGTTGATTACTTCCCAAAACATACAATGATTGAAATATCCCCCACCATTATTTCTAACGGCATTATTATTCATATCCAAATTTTTAAGAATATCTTCTATTGATTTATTAGCATTGTCATTGTCTTGGATAGCTGCATTCAATTTATTGGTATATCCATTATGGTGTTTTGTGTGATGAATCTCCATCGTACGAGCATCAATATTTGGTTCTAAAGCGTCATATGCATATCCTAATTCTGGTAATTTAAAAGCCATTATTTTATTAATTTTAATTTGAAAATATGATTAATTTACAACAATATCTCAATTGCTGATAGTTACAAATATAACATATCTTAAGCTATTTTTGTTTTTTATTTTAATACAAAAGTATTAGCAAGATAACCTGGTCGCTTTATTGTTGGTTTTCCTTTCCATTTATTACTTACAATAATTTTCTCTTTGGGATTGTAGAGAAATATTACTGGTTGGTCATCATACATTACTTTTTGCAGTTCTTTGTAATATTTATTTCTCAATTTGCTATCTCTTGTTGATCTAATATTGTCGATCAATTGATCAGCACTAACAGATCTATAACTCATATCATTGGCATCATCAGGACTATCATTATCACTGTGCCATTTAGAATAGGGATCGTCAAGTGATAAGTCTTGAGACAATACTAATGGCACCAAATCATAATCTCTTGTCTTAATATTTTCTTTTCTCACCAAACTATATTTTTTAGTAATTATATTGATTTTAATGCCAATCTCTGCTCCATTTTGTTGCAATAGGAGTGCTAAGTTTTTGCTTAATTCTGATCCTGTGATATACATATCAAGATCCATTTCGATTTTTTCACCATTCAACAATTTGTCAATTGTTCCATCTTTATTAGTGTCTGCCCATCCTTGCTTTGTAAGTATCATTTTTGCCCCTTCAATATCCAATTCTATAGGTTCTAATTGGTCATTATAGTACTCCTTTTTTTGATTAAAAATACCAACTGTCTGTTTTCCAAGCCCTTTGTCCATCACCTCGATAAGGCTTTTCACATCTACAAGTTTTGCCAATGCTCTACGCACTTTAGGATCTGATAGTTCTGGTTTAGAATTATTAATACCTATATAATAGTACTTCATTAATTCTGGAGTAAAAAACTGAAACTTGTCTTTGTAAGTATCATTGTTTTTCAAATCAAAAAATGCATCTGCACTCATATTGGTATACAAGTCAATATTACCTTCTTTCATCTGTGACATTACACCTGCTTGGTCAGGGATAATATGAAATATAATCTCATCCGGACCAGCTTTCAAAAAAGGAGAATTTATTTTTTCTCCCCAATAATTTTTCTTTTTTTCTAGTACAATCATTTGATCCGTTATCCAATTTTTAAATCTGTACGGTCCAGGTCCACTTATGATTTGTTGTCCATACTTTATGCTATTAAAGTCCTTTGCAAAATCAATAAGTGCCGTATTTTTACTAATTATTTCAGATACTTTGTCACTATTTAGTTCTTCGATTGTAATTTGTGCCATTACATTAGCCGGGTCATATACATATCTTGGATACACTTCCATTGACACTGCTAATTCTTTTGCGAGCATGTAATAATCTTTGAATATTATATCAAATTTTTTATTGTTTTTAGTATCAACTATTACATCAGTAACCCAACTTAAATAGTTTCTGTAATTGGCTGCTTGCGTCTGTGGATGTTTGATTGTTTTGATAGAAAATGCATAATCCAATCCTGTTATTGGACTTCCGTCTTCCCATACTGCTTCATCTCTAAATGTTAAAGTGTATTTGATCCCACCTTTGTACTTTCCTTCTGTAATGGGTGTTCCTTTCGGAATTTCTTTTATCAATATAGGCTCAAGCTTGTACGATTCTGGGTTATAATCTGCAATAGGTGTAAATATATATTGATACACAGATCGCTCAGTAGCCATCGGTCTAATATAAGGATTCAACATACGTGGCGATCTCTTCAATGCTATATCAAAACTGTTGTCCTTGACGTTGGTCACTTTATCACTTTTACACCCAAACAAGCATAAAACTATTATTAGGTACACATATTTAATCATATTTTAAAAATTTAGCAGCATTAACACTCCTACAGATTACAAACAACAAGATACAAATATTAATACCATATCAATAGCGTCAATTAATACTTTTTAGATTTGCTTTTAAATTCAGCAAATTGCCTATTTTTAATCCTATTTGTCTTATAAAAAGTTACTTTCTATTTCTTTAGTCAAAAAAACTACTTATTAATTTGATACATTTCTTATATTGTACCAAATTAACTGAATAAATATTAAATGAAAATAGCAATAGGGTGTGACCATGCAGGTGTTTCTTATAAAGAAGCAATTAAGAAAGTTTTGAAAAAAGAAAAAATTGAAGTGCTCGATCAAGGGACTTATAATGAAGACTCTGTAGATTATCCAGATTTTTCTCATCCCGTCGCTACTTTAGTAGAAAAAGGAGAAGTAGATCTTGGCATTTTAATCTGTGGAAGTGGAAATGGGGTCTCGATGACTGCAAACAAACACCAAAGTATACGTGCTGCACTCTGTTGGAATGCAGAATTGGCAGAACTTGCAAAATTGCATAATGATGCTAATATACTTTCTATTCCTGCAAGATTTGTAAGTAAAAGAATGGCTAATAAAATGGTCCGTACATTTATTTCTACTGATTTTGAAGGAGGAAGACACAAAAGAAGAGTAGATAAAATAAGTTGTTGCTAAAATTCCTTTTTGTAAAAAAAATAAAAGAAACCCGATATGGAAAATATGCCTTGGCTAAGTCAATACCCAGCAGGAATCCCATCAAATATTGATATGGGACAATATGAAAACATGTTAGAATTTATTTCTGAATGTTTGACAAAGTATAAAGATAGAGTTGCCTTCGAAAATTTTGGAAAGTCAATCACTTATGGAGAATTGGACAAGATGTCAACTAATTTTGGCGCATATCTCCATAGTCGAGGGATCGAGCCAGGTAGCAAAATTGCCATCATGATGCCCAACTTATTGCAATTTCCTATTGCATTATTTGGATGTTTTAAAGCTGGCGTAACTGTAGTCAACACCAATCCACTATATACCCCGCGAGAGATGAAACATCAATTTGTAGATAGCGATGTTACTGCGATTATAATTGCAGATAATTTTGCAGCAAATCTTGAAAAAATCATTGGTGAGACTCAGATAAAAACAGTAATTCTAACATCAATTGGAGAATTGTTGGGTACTATCAAAGGTACTATTGTTAATTTTATGGTGCGTACCATCAAAAGAAAAGTACCAAAGTACAACTTGAGTAATACTGTCACTTTTTCTGAAGCTTTAAAAGTTGGTAAAAAGTTTGAAATTAACAAATTTGAAAACTGTGGAGAAGATGTAATTGTACATCAATATACAGGCGGAACTACAGGAGTTGCAAAAGGTGCAATGTTGACCAATAAAAACTTATTAGCCAATATGCTACAAATTAAAGCTTGGATGGGCGGTGTTATTGCTGACGAACCAATCGTCGTATTGACTCCATTACCGCTTTATCATATCTTTGCCTTCACAGTTAATTGTATGGCGATGCTTAGCTTTGGTGCAAAAAACGTATTAGTAACCAACCCAAGAGACTTAGACAAATTAGCAGCAGAGTTTAGTAAGAATAAAATCACAATTTTTAGTGGTGTTAATACATTGTTCAACGCGTTAAATAACAATGAAGCATTTAAAAAATCAGATTTTTCTGCTCTTAAAATAGTAGTTGGTGGTGGAATGGCTGTCCAATCTTCTGTAGCAACCAAATGGAAAGAAATAACCGGTGTCACACTTTCTGAAGGATATGGAATGACCGAATCATCTCCTGTAATCACCGTA
Organism: Saprospiraceae bacterium; assembly: GCA_036479655.1. Taxonomy (GTDB): domain Bacteria; phylum Bacteroidota; class Bacteroidia; order Chitinophagales; family Saprospiraceae; genus CAJXUU01. The sequence continues at coordinate 8,340 of JAZGFO010000245.1, read as the reverse complement.
AACCCAGTCGATGGGACAGCAAGATTAGGGAGCATAGGCATACCTGTACCTTCGACAATAGTAAGAATTGTAGATGAAGCTGGTAATGTACTTCCTGCTGGCGAACGTGGAGAACTACAAGCCAAAGGCCCTCAAATAATGAAAGGATATTACAATAAATTTCAAGAAACAGAAAACACCCTCAGAGATGGATGGTTATGTACTGGAGATATTGCTGTAATGGAAGCTGACGGTTATTTTAAAATTGTTGATCGTAAAAAAGACATGATTCTTGTATCTGGATTTAATGTATATCCAAATGAAATAGAAGATGTAATATCAAATCACCCCAAAGTAAACGAACTTGCTGCTATAGGTATACCGCACGAAAAATCTGGTGAAGTAGTAAAAGTATTTATTGTCAAAAAAGACAATTCACTTACTAAAGAAGAAGTAATTGCCTATTGTAGAGAAAATCTAACGGGTTACAAAGTACCTAAAGAAGTAGTATTTGTAGATGATCTACCTAAATCGACAGTAGGTAAAATCATAAGAAGACATTTAAGAGATAAGTAAAAAACAAATATATTTTGTATTACATAACAATGTCAAATTGACCAATAGGTTCTAAAGGTTTAGGAATATCTGTTTCGTCTAGCATTTGTCTAATTTCAATCTCTATAGACCTTGCCATTGTTGATATTGGCACATCATTATAAAGACCTTCAAATGGATTTTCGGAATAATCTCCGACCATTTCCATTAAAATAAACACCCAAGAAACTAATAATGTAAAAGGAAATACTAACCATCCTGAACTCAAATGTGTAATGGTATCATTAAATACATTCAACATACCGAAGGGCAATAAAACAAGAAATATCCATACAAAAAGATGATTAACAGTAGCATATTGTCGTGGAAACGGAAAGTTTTTGATACGTTCAGATTTCCCTTGTAAAGTGTAGAATTCGCCAAGCATTTTTTCTAATTCCATATGTCTAAAATCTTCAATTTGTCCATTAAGTTTTAGTTTTAAAAACGTTTTGGATTGCAAACTCAATAAATGAGAAGCTTTATTTCCTTTGCTCATTACATACTGATATTCTTCTGAAGATATATACGACTTTATTTTCTCAAAATGATTTTCTTTATGATGAATGTCGCCTTCTATCCTTAACAATTCTTCTTCTTTGTTAGAATGTTCCCAAGGTTTTGGCATTCGTAATTGATAGGTTAATGCTTTTAACCAAGCTACGTGTCTATGTACAATAGATTTATGAATTGTTTTAAGTTCTTCTTCAGAAATTTTTTCTTTAGCAAATTCATTTGTTACAAAATCTCTCGTCATGATTGTAAATGTCCTTGAAGCATTTACAATTCCTCCCCAAATCTTCCTTGCTTCCCACAATCTATCATAAGATGAGTTGTTTTTAAATCCAAGATAAAAAGATACCGCAATACCAATTAACGCAATTGGCTGCCAGGGAATTGCAAGCCAATGCCAATCCAAAAATTTATAAAGTAAAACTGGGATGATATCAATAATAATGAAAATAAAAATGTATTTTTTGCTCCAATTAATAAGTCCTAACAGTGGGTATCGTTTTCCTACATACATAATTTATTAATTTAAATATTCTACTATTCCAGAATCCAAATTGTAATAAGCAGGAATGATTTTCACTCCTCCTGAATTCACCCCTTCTTTTATAATTGTAGAGCTATTTATCAATTGCTCTACTGTTAGTGTTGCATTTAATTTAACTATTTCACTGATACTTGCACCTTCTTCAGACTTTGCTATTGCTGGTGCTATATGACTTAGTAAATGATTTAGATTATCTCCGTTATCTCCTCCTGCAACAGCTGCTGTAACAGCTCCACAACTTTGATGTCCAAGAACTACAATTAATTTTGATCCACAATGAGCTACGGCATATTCAACACTCGCTATAGTAGAAGTATTGGCAACATTGCCTGCCACTCTAACAGTAAATAACTCTCCCAATCCTGTATCAAAAGCTAATTCAGGTACAACTCTACTATCTGCACAACCTATAATAATCGCATAAGGTTCTTGTCCACCAATTAAAGAATTCCTTCTCGAACTGTCTTGACGTTTTCCATCTAACCGGTCTTGTACAAATCGTCTATTGCCTTCTTTTAATCTTTCCAAACTTTCTTGGTGCGTCATAATTTTCTTTTTTTTATAATGTAAATCTAACTATTTTTTAAATATACAAATTAATATATCATTTATTGAATGTCCATTTGAAATTTAAAAATGGACATATTATAAACAGTTCTCACACTGACAAGTTCACTTATTTATAACAAAATTGTGACTTTTTCTTAAAAATAAGTCTTAAGGGTGTATTAACAATACTAAAAGAGAAAAATAGTTCACCATCCGCAATTGGTGAATTCAAAATAAAATTGTTTTCAATTGGTTTTTTGGGGTTATGCGGGAATGTCGTTTACGACTTCCTGCATTTTTTTTTGGTCAATATATTTTTAGTCTTTTTCAATTAATATAGTTATAATTGTAATCTCATTTACCATCAATGAAAAAACAATTTAATGTATTAATTAAACACTACTTAAAGCATAGATTTAAGCGAATTAGTGCTATGCGTAGTCATCCAATCCAAGAGCAAGAAAGGGTATTAAAATCATTGGTTTATCGGGCAAAGAATACCAGCTATGGAAAAAAATATAATTTCAAAAAAATAAGAAGCCTTGTTGAATATAACAATGCCTTGCCTCTTACAAACTATGAAGATGTCAAGGGAGATATATTCGAGATGATGGATGGGAAAAAAAACATGCTTTGGCCAGGAGAAATTAGATCATATGCCAAATCCTCCGGTACAACAAATGATCGGAGCAAATATTTACCCGTTTCCAAGGATTCTCACTATAAAAATCACGTATCATCTACATGGGATACTATGTCGATAATATACAATGAAGATCCTCAAAGCCAAATATTCTGGAAAAAAAGCCTTGTTATGGGCGGGACAGTAGGTCCATGGAAACATAATACCAAAACTAAAGTTGGAGACATATCAGCAATCTTATTGGGAAAGATGCCGACTGTAGGAGTACCGTTTTATACCCCAGATTTCGAAACAGCTCTTTTGGCTGATTGGGAACAAAAAATTAGTCGTATGACTGATATATGTGCCGACGAAGATGTGGTAATGTTTGGAGGTGTACCTACATGGAGTATCGTACTATTCAAAAAAATACTGGAGTATAAAAAAGCAAGTAACATGTTAGAAGTTTGGCCCAATGCACGATATTACGTACATGGTGGAGTTAGTTTTTCTCCTTATATTGATCAGTTTAAAAACTTGTTTCCAGATCCAAAATTCAAGTATTATGAAGTTTATAATGCATCTGAAGGCTACTTTAGCTTACAAGACAGAGCGGATAAAAAAGGAATGTTATTGCTCCTAAAAAATGATATTTACTACGAATTTATACCAATAAATGAAATGCAGGATGAAAATCCAACAGTATTAGAATTGAAAGATGTAGAAGTACACCAAAACTATATAATCGTCATTAGCACCTCAGCAGGACTGTGGAGATACATACCGGGAGACACCGTAGTATTTACAAGTATTTACCCATTTAGAATCATGGTTAGCGGACGTACCAATCATTTTATCAATGTATTTGGCGAAGAAGTGATCGTAAGCAATACAGACAAAGCACTTGAAGAAACAACAAAAACACTAACAGCAATAGTTACGGAATATACTGTTGGTCCAATTTTTTTAGACGTAGGTCAAAAGGGGGGACACCATTGGCTAATAGAATTTGAAAAAAAACCAGAAGATATAAACGCATTTGAAAAGCTGCTTGATAAGAATTTACAAAATATTAATTCTGATTATGCTGCCAAAAGGTATAAAGACATGGCACTCAAAAGATTGACAATTCGACCTGTTCCTACTGGTACTTTTCATAAATGGATGGCATCAAAAGGAAAATTTGGTGGTCAAAACAAAGTGCCGAGGCTTTATAATGACACAAAATATATTGATCAGATCATGAATTTTGTTAGATTAGAAAAATAATTGTTGAGGTTCAGTTAGAGTATTGCAACTAATTTAATTTTCTCATAAATATTTCAGCATTGAGATATTTACTATAATTTGCTCTTATTATAGGTAAACCACATGAAAAAACTATCAATATTTCTTTTCATCACTCTACTTTTCTTTTTTGCAAAAAAGAACCAGCATCCATACCAACTCGTGAATAATTAAAAGCAGTTAGACAATTCTCCCTTTAAGAAGTCAAAGGGCAAGGGCGAAAAAAGATAAATCAACATAAAATGAATAAAATACAATTTGCATTTGTGCAAATCTGATAATATTTTAATGTAAATTTTATCAAAAAACAAGGTAACCATTGTGTCGAAATCCGTTTGAATGCCTTAATTTCTTTTATTCTTTAATTGGACACCATTATATTTTAAATTTATATAGATAAATAAAAATAGAGTTGTCAATTTTAAATTGGCACCTCTATTTTTTGTCAATACCATTTTCAATGTTAGACAATGGACCAAAAACAATGTTATTATTAACTTTCATATTATATTCGTATAATAATTACCCATACTTATTGAAATAAATTGTAATGTGGGTATTGATATTCAAATAATAACAAGAGTAAAAGATACAGTGAGTAATACAATTACAGATATAATCAAAGATAGAGTCCTTGTTCTTGACGGTGCGATGGGTACGATGATACAACGGTACAAGCTTGTAGAAAAAGATTTTAGAGGAGATCGATTTATTAACCATTCTCATGATGTGCAAGGTAATAACGACTTACTATCTATCACCCAACCTCAGATAATAGAGACCATTCATAAAGAATACTTAGCGGCAGGGGCAGACATAGTAGAGACGAATACTTTTAGCGCCAATGCGATATCAATGGATGATTATAACATGGTCGATTTAGTGTACGAACTCAACCTTGAGTCTGCAAAAATAGCCAAACGTGCAACAGCAGAATACACAAGAAAGACACCCAATCAGCCCCGATATGTAGCAGGTGCAATGGGCCCAACGACCAAAACAGCTTCATTAAGTCCAGATGTAAATGATCCAGGGTATAGAGGTATTACTTTTGACCAATTGGTCGATAGTTATTATGAGCAAGTGAGGGGTTTGGTAGATGGAGGAGTTGATCTATTGTTAGTAGAGACTGTTTTTGACACTTTAAATTGTAAGGCAGCATTGTTTGCAATAGATACTTATTTTGATAAGACAGGTACATCATTACCAATCATGGTATCTGGTACAATAACGGATGCAAGTGGTCGGACATTAAGTGGACAAACAGTGGAAGCTTTTTGGATATCAATAAGTCATGCAAATTTGTTTTCTGTAGGACTTAACTGTGCTCTTGGAGCTAAAGAATTGAGACCTCACTTAGAAGAATTGTCAAAAATCGCAGATATAAATATTAGTGCATACCCCAATGCTGGACTACCAAATGAATTTGGTGAATATGACCAAACTCCAGAAGAAATGCAAGCCTACATTCGAGATTTTGTAGCTAGTGGATTTGTCAATATCATTGGTGGTTGTTGTGGTACGACACCACACCATATTCAATTGATGGCTGAGGCTGTAAAGGGTATTAGTCCTCGAATAATCCCCGAAGTAGAACAACTTACTTCCTACTCAGGATTAGAGCCATTGGTAGTAAGAGAAAATCTAAATTTTATCAATATTGGTGAAAGGACAAATGTTACTGGTTCAAGAAAATTTGCTCGATTAATAAAAGAAAAAAACTATACTGAAGCGCTTTCAGTTGCACAGCATCAAGTAGAAGGTGGTGCACAAATTATTGATGTCAATATGGATGAAGGGCTACTGGATTCAAAGGAGGAGATGAAAATTTTTCTCAATATGATAATGTCAGAACCTGACATCTCCAAGCTACCAATTATGATTGATTCTTCTAAATGGGAGGTGATAGAAGAGGGACTTAAATGTGTGCAAGGTAAGTGTATTGTCAATTCTATATCAATGAAAGAAGGTGTAGAACAATTTGTCCATCAGGCTAAACTGGTCAAAAGGTACGGAGCCGCAGCTGTCGTTATGGCATTTGACGAAGAAGGGCAAGCAGATACTATCAAACGTAAGGTAGATATATGCAAACGAGCATATGGCATACTAGTCAATGAAGTAAAAATGAAGCCTACTGATATAATTTTTGATCCAAATATATTTGCAGTAGCGACAGGACTACCTGAGCACAACGAATATGCAATAAACTTTATCGAAGCAACTCGGCAAATCAAAGCAGCTTGTCCGGGCGCTAAAATAAGTGGTGGCGTGAGTAATATTTCATTTTCATTTAGAGGTAATAATGCTGTCAGAGAGGCAATGCATACTGCTTTTTTGTACCATGCAATAAAAGCTGGTATGGATATGGGAATTGTAAATGCTGGTATGATGGAAGTCTATCAAGAAATACCAAAGGAACTGCTAAAATTAGTAGAAGATGTATTATTTGATAAATCACCAAATGCTACAGAAGCATTAACTGATTATGCTGCAACAATATCTGGAGCTGGAAAAGTAAGAGTAAAAGATACCAAATGGAGAGAAGGTACTGTAGAAGAGCGATTATCTCACGCATTGGTCAAAGGAATAACCGAATATATCGATGAAGACACAGAAGAAGCAAGACTTAAATATCCTGCTCCATTACACGTTATAGAAGGTCCACTAATGGACGGAATGAGTATTGTTGGAGACTTATTTGGTGAAGGAAAAATGTTTTTGCCTCAAGTAGTAAAAAGTGCTCGAGTAATGAAAAAATCTGTTGCCCACTTGACACCATTTATTGATGCAGAAAAAGAAGGATCTGGAGTGAGTGTCAAAGGAAAAATACTAATGGCGACTGTCAAAGGTGATGTGCATGATATTGGCAAAAACATTGTAGGTGTTGTACTCGGGTGTAATAATTATGAAATTATTGACCTTGGTGTAATGGTTCCCGCCAGTAAAATATTAGACGAAGCAGAAAGACTTAATGTAGATATAATTGGATTGAGTGGATTGATTACACCATCATTAGACGAAATGGTTAATATCGCTAAGGAAATGAAACGTAGAGGTCTCTCTACTCCCCTACTGATAGGTGGAGCGACTACATCCAAAACTCATACTGCAGTAAAGATAGATCCAGAATATGATGGACCAGTAGTCTATGTACTTGATGCATCAAGGTCTGTAGCAGTAGCAAGTTCTCTATTAACAAAAAAAGGAAATGTTGCTCAAGAATATGTAGCTGACATCAAAAAAAGTTACGAAACGCTTAGAGAACAAAGAAAAAATAGAACTTCAACAAAACAATATCTTCTGCTTAAAAAAGCACGAGAAAATAAATTTCAAATAGATTGGAGCAACTACACTCCCCCAATTCCAAAAATCTCTGGCATCCATACTTTTGATAGTATAGACATCAATGAATTGAGAAAATATATTGATTGGACTCCTTTTTTCTCTAGTTGGCAGATGAAAGGAAAATATCCTGCAATTTTTGAAGATAAAAACCTTGGAACTGAAGCTAAAAAATTATTTGATGATGCTAATAAGATGTTGGATAAGTTGATTTCAGAAAAATGGCTAAAAGCTAAAGCCGTAATAGGCCTATTTAGAGCAGAATCATTAGGTGATGATATTATAGTAGATTATAGTGGTGGTGATTTATTATTGTGTAATCTTCGACAGCAAGTAAAAAAAACTACTGGCTTACCATCAATGTGTCTCTCTGACTTTATAGCTCCAAAAGAACAACAAAAAGAAGACTATATTGGAGCATTTGCCGTAACTACAGGTATCGGTATCGAAAAACATGTCAAAAGATTTGAAGATGATCATGATGATTATTCAGCTATTCTGCTAAAATCATTAGCAGATCGATTGGCAGAAGCAGCAGCAGAATATATGCATCACCTTGTACGTACTCAATATTGGGCCTATGCGCAAGATGAGCAAATGGACAATAATGATTATATCAAAGAAAAATATCAAGGAATACGGCCAGCTCCAGGGTATCCTGCATGTCCTGAACATACAGAAAAAGAAACTTTGTGGAAATTGCTGTCTGTAGAAGAACAAATAGGAATTAAACTGACCGAAAGCATGGCTATGTATCCTGCTGCAAGTGTAAGTGGATGGTATTTTAGTCATCCTCAAAGCAAGTATTTTGGCTTAGGTCAAATAGCTAAGGATCAAGTAGCCGATTATGCTAAACGTAAAGGGTACACTGTTGATGAAATGGAAAAATGGTTAGCGCCAAGTCTTAATT
>JAZGFO010000244.1:0-21463 GCA_036479655.1 Saprospiraceae bacterium | reverse complement strand
AACAACTGATGATGAAATAACAGGTTCTTTTTCGTTAATTATTTTTATTATTTGCGTATGTGTAAACTCTACATAATCGCCATTAATATCCGTTTGACACTTATCAATAACTTTCCAATTTCTAATTATTTTCATACATACATCTGATGGGGCATCCACCAATGTATATGGAGTCTCGCTATATGTGTGCGAAACATTGTCACAAGCATCTGCAGTATATGTAGGTACTGCGAATGCCGGATCTAAATTAGTTGGATCAAACATTACGCCTAAATCACAGGTATTAACAACAGTATCAAAATCTATAGGCCATGTAATACTAGCCTCAAGAAATGGATTAGTGTTTTCTATTTTTATTGTTTGAAATTTAGTATTTGAAAGGCTACTATCACTTGCGATAAAAGTTCTGAGAATAGTCCCTACACCACAATCATTAATATTTGGAGTAAAGGATTCAGAAGTAAAAACAGTACAAGCATCTGTATAAGAGAACGACCCAAATTGTGAAAGTGGTAAATAATTTGAACCACATTCAATTGTTACATTCGCAGGAGCAGTTACTTCTGGAGCAAATTTGTCTTGAACTACTACTTGTGCTGTACAGGTATTAGATAGTCCTCCTGCATCTACAATTTTCAAATCTACGAGTACAGTATCTCCTGCATCATTACAATCAAAGAACACTTTGTCAGAAAATGGATCATTACTGTTAGATCTTTTAATCGAAAGACTATCTTTTCCACAAGCATCATAAGAACCATCATCTACATTCATAGCATACAGGTATCCAATACCATCTCCATTCAAACTAACTGAAGTATTCATATCACATAATGCAACTGGAGCTTGATTATCAAGAACAGTAACAGTAATAACACATGAAGCAGAATTTTGCGAAGCATCGGTAGCCGTATAAATAAATTCGTATGGTTTTACTCTAAACGGTAGATTTACTATTTTAGAATCCCCATCCATAATTAAAGGACCGAAAGGAGGTGTGATTGTCAGACTGACATCATTAGTACATTGGTCAACAATTGTAGCGTTTGGCAATAAAACTACACCTTCACAATTTACTTGATTAGCATTAATTGTAATATTATCAGGACAAGTGATAACTGGTGGTTCAGCATCTAAAATTTCAATCACTTGGACATATTCCAATGTTGTTGTCCCCCCACAGTGCCATTCCCAGGCAGTGAAAGTTCTTTCAATTCTAGTTCTACCTAAGATAACTCTTACTTTATCTTTAAATGTAATAGCAGTGTTGCACAAAATGTTAAAATCTGGGATGACCTCTTCGTTGTTGTATAATGGAATTCCTGAAACAGCTAATGTGGGATTGCCATCAGGAATTGTATCAAAACCACTACAAGTCAATGCAGTACCTTTTGACATAAGTAAACTATCTGGGAAAACAATATCGTTAAGCTTTACTCTTTCGACTTTTATCTTCATTTTACAAATATCAGATTTGTTACCATACTGATCGGTAGCTTGGTATGATCTTGATATCTCTGCACTATATAGAGGATCGCAATCAAGTGTCGATATATCATCACTCAACATTACTACCTCTACTACTCCACCACAATTGTCTTGTGCAAATGGTCCAGAAAATTCTGAAACTTTATTACAAGCAATTATAGCATCTTGACAATCAATAACTGGCTTCAACTTATCTTCAACCAATATTTGTGTCCAACAAGAATTGCCACTACAAGATTCTATTACTTTAGCGACAACGGTAGTACCTATATGAGCACCAGTAAGAACGGCATTTGGGATGACCTCTCCTGATTGTGTTGTTAACATCACAGCATATGCTGCACCGTCAACCATATCACTTGTTAATATTAAACTTGGTTTTATTTCTACACTACAATCGCTATCTAAAGATATATTGATATTACCGAGGCAACTCATTGCTCCTCCAGCGTTTCCAATACCAACTTCAAGACTTCCTGGTGCATAACAACCAGAATTTGCTTGCACAGTTATTTCATAATCTGCTCCTGAGCTTAATCCAGCCCAATCAACTTGTACGCCAGTACCACCATTTATGGGTGTACCTACTCCACCATCTGGCAATGAGAAAGTATAAGTAACTCCAGGTACAGGATTTATTATATTATAATCTTCTACCCCTGTTATACAAATAGATTGCATTCCAGATAGTACAATATCATAATAATTTTCTGAAGGCACATTGACTACTTCAATTTCATCATTTTCATTTCTAAAAGATATATATCCATTAAATCCATCAATACGAATTGCTGAATATGTGTACATACTCATACCATTACCCATCGGCATCTCATCGAGTGTTTCGCTAGGGTCATTATTGATCAATATGGGGACAGTGGGCGGTGCGCCACTACTCTCTTCAAAATAATTAGTTGATTCAAATACATACCATGTCTTATTAGATGGTGCTATTACTTTGAAATCATCTTTATATTGACCATTTTCAGAATTAGAAGCATTATTAAGACAAATTGAATTTTCTAGATTAGAAGATATCATAACCACTTTAGCCGGATCATGATCATCTTCGTCAATAGATTTATCTGATGTAACTGTATCATCTGTGTTAGTATCTACAACTCCACCATTGTCATTTCCATTTTCAGAATCTGGAGTTGAATCAATATCTCTATATGCTATTTCATTGTTATCAGTACCAGTTGCTCCATCAATCTCTGCATAATTTACAAATGTCCTCGGATCTACATCCTGATCAACTTGTAACGTTATATATGTTTTTACAGACTGACCTTTATATATAGGGTTTTCTAATACTATTGTTTTAGAAGCAATATTGTCATTTAACGTCCAAGAATTATCGTTTAGTGTCATTCCATCTGGAATATAATCCACTACATCAATACTTGTAATAGCTGAGCTACCTTGATTATATATTTCTATCATAAACTCTACATCTTCCCCTTTGCTTACTCTACTTTTTACAACTGATTTCATCAATGCAAGATCTACATACCTTGTTCTTATTACAGCAGGATCATGATCGTCTTCATCAATAGTACCATGATCAGAAACCAAATTATCGGTTGATGCTTCTGGCTCTCCACCCATATCATTATCATTAATATCATCTGGTGTACTATCAAAATCAAAAGATCTTGGATCATTCACCGGACTTGAATTTGATATTTCGATATAATCTACTAATACATCAGGCAATTCTATTCCTTCTACATCAAAAAAGATGCAATAGTCCCTTGTTTCACCAGCAGCAAGATTTGTATCTTCATTATAATATGCTACGTTACCATCAACAGTCCAACCAGGATTCTTTGTGGTATTAAATACTAATTCTTCTGGAAAATAATTAGATAGTTGTATGTAATCCGCATCTACATTACCTTGATTGTACAATTTAATATTGTATTTTACTAAATCGTTAGCAAAGTATAACTTGTCATCATCTACTGCTATTTTAATCGCTAAATCAAAAATACAAGCTTCTGCTTCATCAATATCATCTTCATTTGATATTTGATTATTAGGTGTGCTATCCGTATCTGTTGATTCATTTCCTGCAAGGTCAAATATTTTATTTATTTCAGCAGTATTTTTATAATCATCACTTGTACCAGCAATTACTTCTAATTTCAATAATACTGATTTACTAGCACCTGGTTTTAAATTTCCTGATAATGTTTGATACAAAACGCCATTTTGCATATCCCAATTTGGATTTTCATTAACCAAAAACTTAAATCCATCTGGTATGTTTTCTGCTATTTCGACAGCACTTGCTACTCTACCTCCTTGATTTTTAATAGTTATTCTGAAGTCTTTCACGTCTCCAATACTAACAAAGCAATTTCCTAACATACTTTTACTCAATGATATATCCATACCTTCTGGTGTACCAAATCCAATATCAAAAGTATGATTAGTACCAACTGTATTAATTACAATTGCAGGTGTGTCAAAACAGTTAGTAGAATTAAGAACAACATCGCAATCTACATTATCACTACTTGCGCCTCCTTCGTTGGCGGTACAAAGTACATTTTCGTTAATATCAATTATATAAAAACCTAAATCATCATTGTACACATCACTAGCTACATCTATATAGTAATTAGTATTGTTAAAAATTCCTGTTGTGTTATTTGAATTAAAACTATAATTACCATTACTATCAGTAGTAGTACTTCCTATTTCGTCACAGTTACTATTATAAATAGTTAAAGTTATATCACTTATTCCATTTTCTCCTGCATCTTGGATACCATTACCATTGTTGTCACTCCAAACTAAATTTCCGATTTCAATCTGTGTTGCTTGACACATACCAGTTACATCACCAAACCCCGTTGCTTTTCCAAATTGCGGACTAGTAGAGTGCGTATATAATTCTATCGCACCAACTTTATCACCAGTTGTTGTATTATATCTATGTAATCCAGCTGAATATGAATTAGTCATTGGATCATAGACAGAAGCAACTATTTCTCCTGAACCAGGTAAAGCAAAAACAGAACCTAATGCAGTTTCGTTATGATATTCAGCATCCGTAGGCCAATGATCAAAACCAAAAAACTCACCACCTCCTGGGCCTTCGCCATTTCCAACACCTGTACCATTTCTTCCATTTATTTGACCATTATTTTCAAGTTTCCATTGTTGTGTATTTACATCATACCCAGCAATTAAAATATCTGGAAACTGTTGATCTACTCTATTATTGCTATTCTTACAATATCTATGTCCTAATCGATCAGAAAGAGATAGTATCATTTCATTATTGTCTGTAAAAGCCAAATCCGTCAACCAATGACTGGTACTCAAACTACTTGGATCTACATCTTGCCAATATCCTTTAATATAATTGGTTCTAAATATTACGTTTGTTGTGCCGTTATTAGGATCCAAAGTATATACCACTGCTTCTGAAGTATTTTCACTTTTAGAATTTGAAGCTGTTACTGTTCCTCCTATATATATAAGGTCATTGTGCAAAGTAATCGCAAATATTCTAAATTCTTCACCTTGATCCACGTTACCAGGCATAGCAATAGAAAATATTTCTGTATTTGCTGCCGTTGGATTATTGACAGCTATTTTTACTACAAGTCCTTTATCAAGTAGCGTAGTATATAAAAAGTCTCCGTCAGGAGAAATCACTAATCCACCTAATCCTACTCTTCCTACTTGATCACCATATGCACAATTGGATATATCAGTCGTTGACAATCCAGTTAAATTAATATTTGCAGGCATTAATGTAGATACATCTACAAACAAAGCTGTTTGCTTATTATCTACTCCTGTCTTTAATATAGCATAAGGTCCATATTTAAGTCCTGCATATTGCTTTACAAAAGCTGAAGAATACACTGTATTGCTTACAGCATGGTGAGCAACTCCCCAGACAGAGCCTGTCTCTTGGTGAGAAGCCAACTTACTTACAGTTGATACTCCCGTAAAATCATGCTCTACAGTAATTATAGTTTCTACATTTTTATTTAAACCAGATTCTTCTCCTTGTACAAAACAAGTAAGCACCAATGTTGGATTAGTACTACATACTGCTGTTTTTTCAAACAAGCCATATGTAACATCACAACTAGGCGCATCGACAAATTGTATTGATGAGGCATTATCAACTCCTTGGAAAGCGGATTCATATCCATCACTGTTAGTAAATTCTAATCTGTACGATTGTCCATCAGTAACATTACCAAAAGCAAATACGCCTTGAGTATCTGTTATGTCTGTACCAACTACTGAGCCACTGTCATCGTATATAGATACATTGACTCCAGCAAATCCAGATTCTGATTGATTGATGATTCCATCATTAGAAGTATCTTCATATATACTACCGCTTATAGTATTAGATACGGGAGTGCATTGACTCCATACTGACAAAGTTGCTACCTGTACCAATAAAAGTACAAAGGCAAACCTTTTTAGTGCTAATAAACTTGCATTGATTAATGCATAATTTGGTGTTCTCATTGTAGACCCTAGTTAACTTAACAAATAATAATTAAATAATTGTTGTTTCTAAGTATCAAGCTCGGTTGGTAAAGTATCGTAGTAATTCACTAGTTATTAACCAGTTAAAAGCAAAATGAGAATTTGAGACCTTATTTTACATATTACATATAATGCAAATATATAAAACATTTTTGTTATGTAGGTTACATATTGCGTTTTATTTTAATATGTTTATATGTTTCCATTTAAAAACAATATTCTCTCCGCCCCATATTAAGCTTTAAATATTATAGTTAAATAGGTAATTGTATACAGAGTATCTTAATAAGACCGTTCTATTATATTAAAGAAGTTTTGGAGATCTGCAAAATCAATATTTCCATTTACAGTAACAAGTCTGATGAATTCTTGGCCATTAAAGCTACCATACCCAACCATTAGCTTTCCTTCATCATAAAGCTCATTACAAATAACCTTGGGATCAATATTTTTATAATTAAAACAAATAGAAATAGAATCTACTGCATTATAAAGTGTGTAGTCTAAATGATCTGCTACATAGCCTCTAGCTTTTGCCGCTGTATCAAATTGATGATCGATTATACTTTCAAGACCAGAAGTTCCAATTGATTTCCACAATGTCCAAAATTTTAATGCATCATTTCTTCGTCCACATTGGAGTGATATTTTTCCTGGGTTATAATCATTCTCTCCAGTCTGATACAAATAACTTGCATCGTTAGAAAACGAATCATACAATCGTTTTTTTTCTTTTACAATAATAAAGCTTGCAGATAAAGGTGTAGAAAACAATTTATGTGCGTTTACAGAAAACGAATCGGATAACTCTGAGCCATCAGCTAAGTATCTATATTTTTTTGAAAAAATAACACTTCCACCGAGTGCACCATCAATATGAAACCACATATCAAACTCTTTACATATTTCTCCAATCTCTCTCAGAGGATCAAAAGCACATAATACTGTAGTACCCGTTGTCGCATTTACCATACATGGAGTACAACCGTTAGCAATATCTTCTTCAATTTTCTCTCTTAAGTCCATCATTAACATTCGCCCTTGCTCATCTGTATCAATAAATCTAATATTATTTCTACCCATTCCTGCAAATGCTACATTCTTCGGTGTAGAATAATGTGACTCTTTAGAAGTATAAACAATAAGTTTTTTTGAAATGCCATCATACTTAGCATTTGGATCTTTTTTGTCCCTAGCCATCAGTAATCCCATCAAATTAGTCATAGAGCCTCCTGGTGCCATTGTACCATCCACAGATTCTCCATGATAACCTATTTTTTTTGCTAAATTTCGAATTATTTCTTTTTCAATTATTATTTGCGGTCCACCTACTTTATAAGTATACATACTATTATTAAGTACTACTGCCAATAAATCTCCTAAAACTGCTTTACCTCTCCTTCCTCCAAATAATTGATTAAAGAATAAATTTGAAGCAGTCTTTGGTGTATTCAATACAAGTTTTGACAATGTTGCTACAAACTCCTCATCAACAGTTCCTTCATCTCCTAGTCTTATATCTATCTCTTCATATATATGATCAACAGCAATTGGTTTTGCAACAGGATTAGAAATCTCGTCTTTCAATAATTTTTCAACAATATCAATAAATATCTTTAAATCTTCCTTCATAATAGTTTTTTCAATGTATTGCCTTTACTTACGAAATCATTTATAAATTTTAAACTCTCTTAATTTCATAACAATTGACTCAAAAAATTGTTACATATTCAGCATATATAAATTGTATCGCAAAAAGAAGAAAATAATACTTCTTAGCCAAAATATAATAGAAATATTATACTTTTACTTTTTCAAATCAAAATAAACTTAAACATACAAATTGAATAAAATAAAAACATTAGCAACATTGATCGACTTATTAGATTCAAGTACTAATCAACAATACAAAAACCTTGACACTAAGATAGAAATCCCTATTGATCAATTCTCTTCAATTATAAATTTTTCAAAAGATCATTATACTAGACATTGTATAAAACGCACTGAAAATTATGAGCTATTATTATTGTGTTGGGATACCGACCAAGGTACACCTATACACTATCATGGTGGAGAAGATTGTTGGCTCTATGTTTTAGATGGATCAATAGAAGAAGGGAGATATAAAGAAGAAAATGGAATTCCTCAACAGGTTTCTATTGCCAAATATTACGCAGGAGATGATGCCTATATCAACGATGAGATAGGATTTCATCACATTGCTAATACAGGAGGTCAAAAATCAATCACCTTACATATTTATATGAATCCTATTAAAAGTTGTAACGTTTATGATGAAGATAAAAAAGTTTTTTACATAAAAGAATATAATAATCCACATACGTAACTAATGAAAATTGATAACAACGCAGTCGTAAGCCTACATTATACCCTTAGGGAAGATGGTGCGGACGGAAAATTTATAGAAGAGACTAATGGTAGACCTCCACTGTCATTTATTTTTGGAATAGGTCAAATGATTTCTGGATTTGAGTTAAATTTAAAAAATAAATCACAAGGTGACAAGTTTGCTTTTTTGCTACAGCCGAAAGAGGCATATGGAGAAATTGACCCAAAAGCAATGGTTGAGCTTCCGCTCCAAAATTTTGTTGGTCCAGATGGATTGTTAGATAGAGAGTCAATAAAAGTTGGTAATCCTGTAAAGATGAAAAATCAAGAAGGACAATCATATATTGGGACTATACTCGCAATGAAACCTGAAACAATAGTTGTGGATTTCAACTCCCCTATGGCTGGTAAAAAGCTACACTTTAGTGGTGAAATTATTTTAGTCAGAGCTGCAACCGTAGATGAGATAGCGCATGGTCATGTTCATGATGGTACACACCATTAATTTATTATTTAAATATTAACATCAAAATACAATCAACATGTTTGGCAAAAAAAAAGATAAAGTCAAAGCAATAGAAATTACAGATAAAAGTTTCAATGAATTAATAGAAACAGATAAAGGTATTCTTTTAGATTTTTATGCAGCCTGGTGTGGTCCTTGCAAAGTCATGGGACCAATTATAGATGAGCTTTCTGTAAAATATAAAGACCAAGCAATAATCGGAAAAGTTGATACAGAAATCAATCATGAATTATCAGGATTTTTCAAGATTAAAAGTATCCCAACTTTGGTTTTTATAAAAGACAAAAAAGTTATTGAAGTTATCAATGGATTAGTACCAAAACCTAATTTGGAAGAAATGATCGAGGATTTAATAAAATTTGAATTTGCAGAAGAAGAAGAATGATGTGATTGTGAGCTCGCCGCTAAGGTGTTTATCTTTTTGTTTTTAAAAGTTGTATTGTCGTAAAAGCTAAACAGAAAAAACTCGCATTTAATATAGTGACTTTGTTGTGTATTGTTGTTTCTCATATAATCTACTCACATTATAGAAAGCTATTTGCCACAGTCATACTCTACTCCCAAAGTAGTTCATTCAGTCATGTCTGGAAAAGCAGCATCTATGAAACATCTAAATAAAGTCGTCTGACAAGGCTATCCAGTTAGTATCTTGCAGGTGGTTGTTTGATTTTGTATTTTATTCTAAATATCATTTATTAAGGAATAAATTGATATTTTTATTTTGATTTCACTCGTCCCTCTGACTTTTATTCTGAAATTACTTCTCTTTATTGGGTGATTTTTCTTGAAGTAATATTACTATCGGTCAAATAACAACCTTTCGCCTCTACCTTGCTCAATGTTTTCATTATTTATATCAAACACTTTATTGCCATTAACATAAGTATTGATTACTTTTCCTGTAAATTCTCTTCCTTCTAGTGGACTCCAATTGCATTTGTATTGAATATTGTTTTGAGAAACATTCCAAACTATAGTAGGATCTATTATTGCAAGATCTGCAAATTGCCCCTCTTCAATGAAGCCTCTATCTAATATTTGAAAACATTCTGCTGGAGCATGACACATTTTTTCTACTACTTTTTCCATTGACAACTTACCTTTTTGGACCATTTCCATCATAAGGTTTATACTGTGTTGTACAAGTGGAAGACCAGACGGAGCTTGCGTGTAAGGTCTATTTTTTTCTTCAATTGTATGTGGTGCGTGATCCGTAGCGATGATATCTAATCGGTCATCTAATAATGCTGGAAGTAAAGCAGCCTGATTTTCAGCAGATTTGATGGCAGGATTACATTTTATTCGATTTCCTAAAGTACTATAATCATCTGCTGAAAAATTAAGATGATGAACACAGACTTCTGATGTTATTCTTTTATTTTGCAATGGAATAGTATTGTCAAACAGTTCCAATTCTTTAGCTGTCGAAATATGAAGAATATGCAATCGAGTATTATGTTTTTTGGCTAATTTAACAGCCATAGAAGAAGAAATATAGCACCCATCCACATTTCTAATTAATGGGTGATGTGTAGCATTTAACTTGTCACCATATCGCTCTTCAAATATTTTCATGTTACGCCTGATCGTATCTTCATCTTCACAGTGCGTAGCTATCAACATATCTACATTCCTAAATAAATTGTCTAATGTGGATTGATTGTCTACTAACATATTGCCTGTAGAAGAGCCCATAAATATTTTGACCCCACAAACATCTTTCCTATTTGTCTTTAGTACTTCTTCTAAATTATCATTTCCTGCTCCCATAAAAAAAGAATAATTACAATAAGCTGTCTTTAAAGCGATGTTGTATTTGTCTTGAAGTAAGTCTTGTGTCAATGCCGATGGCTTGGTGTTAGGCATTTCCATAAAAGAGGTAACACCACCAACAACAGCTGCTCTTGACTCAGTGGCAATATCAGCTTTGTAAGTCAATCCAGGTTCTCTAAAATGTACTTGATCGTCAATTATACCAGGAATAATCCATTTTCCATCAAGCTCCACTTCTTTGGCATTGGCTCGATTAATAGATGGGGCCACCAATGCAATTTTTCGATTTTCAATTAATACATCACTGTAAAATGATTTTCCTCTATTATATATTTTTCCCCCTTTTAATATTATCGCAGTCATTTCTTTTGATTTAATTTGAATAATTGTAAAGGTCCATTATTATTAGCAATAACAAATAGTTTTTCTTTATTGATAGTAACTGTTGATATCTGTCGAGCATCTTTGTTAGCTAACATTCCTGATAGTTCGATATTACTTACTGTATTAAAATGATTGATCCCATTATTAAGTAGGATTAATCCCATACCTGCATCATAACTAGGTGTTTCTGGTTCTGTGTTGAGCTTATTTCCAATAATTAACATATCTAACGTGCCATTAAAATCATAATCATCAATAGCTATATCCATAATAGGAGACCATTGAGCAGTACTTGGTAATTTTTGATAGGAAAAATTTAAGTTTCCATTATTAATCATAATATAACTAGCAAAATTATTAACCGATTTCTTAATCGCTTTTCCAATCTTATCTGCTCCTAATATTTCTTCTATTGACGAAGAAGCAAAACCTTCATATGTCGGAAATTTATCCTTTATCATTGGCATTTGGACAGAAGAGCATTCTTTTCCTCTTACAGGCACTGTCATGTCTTTGTAGTTTTTGGTCAATACGATATCTAATGTACCAGAATCATCAAAATCCGAAGCCAATAAACCCAATTGCTTCTTTTGTGACGGATGAAATTTATTATTTTCACCAATATTGCCTAAAACAAAATCATTGTCCCCGTCCCCATCTATATCTATTTTTTTTATGCTTTGCCACCAACCCTTCATCTCCTTCTTGGCATCCAATTCGTGTGATTTAAATATACCTTGAGTATTGATATATAATATCGGTGCCGACCACTCCCCAACAACTATCATATCTAACCACCCATCATCATTGACATCATCGACTTCTATACCTGTAATCATGTCTGGCAAATCATTAATTACCTTAGCTGTGCGATTGCGAAAAGCTCCATTATTATTTTCTAAATAATACGATTTTGCCTTGCGTGGATATTTTCCAGGCGTATTTCTTCCTCCAACTATCAAATCTAAATCTCCGTCATTATCAGCGTCCAATGCTCTTACTACCTTAGTACTTGATGATATGAGCGGCAATATATCATGTTTACTTACAAAAATGCCCTTTCCATCATTTTGGTACAATCTATCACTTGTCAAATTTTCATGCTTACTAATCTCTCCACCACCACCGGAAGTTACATATAAATCCAAATCTCCGTCATTATCATAATCAAAAAATAATGCGCCCAAGTCTTCATATTTTTTATCCTTCAAAAGTGTCGCAGAATACATTGGTTTAAACCCAGATTTCGACCCTATCAACAATTGAGATTCACTTGTATTTGATCCTCCTAAAAACATATCATCAATTCCATCACCATTTATATCACCAACTGCTAATGCTGGCCCCAAATCAGAATATTTGTGTGGCAACAATACTTCTTTTTCAAAATCATTGAACTTCATTTCTTTGTGACCAATATTATTAGCATACAACTTACTAACATCTTTAAAAATAGATTCTTTTTTCGTTTTTTTGTGTTCACCTACATTGACCTTTGATTTGTCTATTTTTATAATTTCATTAACTAATAGTAGATTATTGAGATCATTAGATTCTATTAAGCTATATGTACCATCGTTCCAAAATATTTCAATTTTTTCAATTTCAACATGATCACCAATTCCAAAATGAGCCGTTGGATTGACATGTGATTGATATCCTCGTGAAAATGTATAATCGACACATTGAACCTCATCCATAACGGTAATACATACTTTAGAATTGAGCACATTACTACCACCATCATTAGTGTCGGTCAATAGAATACTAATTGAATTATTATTACTTGTATTTTCAAGAAGAGTAACTGGTTGAAATAAATTATTTATTACAATATCCAAATCGCCATCTAAATCAAAATCACCATATGCAGCGCCATTAGAAAAAGTCGGTGTGCCTTCTGTCCACTCATCGGTATTGTCAATAAAGCGGTCTCCATTAAAGGAAAAAACTCTATTAACTACAGGTGTACTCGTTAGAATTGTTGTACAGTAATCATATACTTCTTGATTCCATTCCCCTCCATTACTTTGCTTATATTCTTCAACTTTTCTCTTAAAATCATTGTCCTTAGTATCTTTATAATATCCATTAGTAATGTATAAATCTTTCTTGCCATCATTGTCAAAATCTGCAATAAGTGGTGTCCAACTCCATTCGGTCTGGCTAACACCCATAAAATTACCTACTTCACTAAAATATCCATTCCCTCTACCCATCTGCACAGCATTATACATATATGCTCTTGTGAATCCCATTTGATCATATAGAAAGTTAAATTTTCCAACATCCATTGATGCCATTAATACCTTATTCCTAATATGATCTTGAGGAGTCATATCTACCGCAACCATATCAATATTGCCATCTTCATTAATATCAGCAGCATCGATACCCATAGAATAAAAAGAAGTATGCCCTAATCGAGTATTAGATACCTCTCTAAAAGTACCATCACCATTATTAATAAAATAATAATCAGGAATATCATAATCATTAGAAACATAAATATCTACCCATCCATCATTATTAATATCTGTAGTTACTAATCCTAAGCTAGCAGATTCTCGAGATACTCCTGCTTCTTGAGATACATCAATATATTTACCATTATCATTTCTATACAAAGAGCTACGAAATTGTTTTCTTTCTTTGTGTTTTTTTTTCATGTTTTGCATCAATAGATTCAAATCTCCATTATAATTGACATGATTGCTCACCCAAACATCTAAATCACCATCATTGTCATAATCAAAAAAAGAAGCTTGGACACTTTGACCTGCATCATCTAAGCCATAAGATTTGGCTTCGTCAGTAAACGAAACTCCCTTATTGTTGATATATAGAATATTACGTTTTTGTCCTTCATTATTATGCATACCAGATCGACAAACATAGATATCTAAGTAACCATCATTGTTGACATCTGCCATGGTTACACCTGTAGACCACCCGTCATTTCCAACTCCCATAATATCAGTAACATCATCAAATTCAATTTTTGATTTTGCCCTATTAAGATACAATTTGTTGTTGACATCATTGCCAGTAAGATATATATCTGGGCTACCATCATTGTTAATATCCCCAACTGCTACACCACCTCCATTAAGAAAATAATCATAAAACATTGAATTACGATTAAGGTCTTCATTCGCTTTGTTGACAAAACCAATACCAGTAGCATTAGAAGGCAATGTTATGAATAATTGAGTTCCATTCAATTTATTATTTTGGCTATTTAATTGTTTATCTGACTCTAAATATTCCTTATCAGATTGACAACTGCCCAACGTAAGTAAAATAAATGCAAACAAAATAAATCCCTTAGCCATATCGATAGTATTATTAGCTTTAATTATACGTTCAAACTTACATTTGCCATCGAGAATCAATTTTAAAATTCTCAACTGTGGACACCAAAATACTACTATGATAAGCATTGACCAGATTTTCGATCTCTTGTTTGATCATGTCTAAAGCATTGTTAATAAGAGCCGAATTAAATCCATTATTCTCTAATAGTTTGACATAGCCGGCAGTAAACATTCTACTTACAACTTCGCCAAATATAACGTGTTTTCGTTGTGACATTGATTTTTCACCAGTAATATTTATTGCTGATTTATAATATGAGACTACATCCTTCGTTATTTCTCTATTTTCAAAATATTCAATAAGTGAAATCTTCTTTCTGCCCATTTCCTTAGTTACACCTTCCGATATCTGTGCATAAAGCATTTCATTAGGCCCTTCAAATATTTGAAAAGGTCGAGAATCCATTATTGCCCTTGAACCAAGACTTTCAATATGATAACCTTTAGAACCTTGCAATTGCATTAATGTCTGTGCTGAATCTTGCATCAAATCTGTAATTCTTGCTTTCATAGTATTGGCTTCAATTCCTTGTACAGCAAGACTTGCATCGATACCACTAATCTTAGAACTATAATTACACATGGCAGAACAAATAGTAAATGCACTTTGTAATTCAGCAATTTGCCTATTTACTTGATCAAATTGAAATAACGAGTTACCTCTTATTTTTCTATTTGTGCAATGATCCGTTGCGGTTTCTAAAATTCTCTTCAAAAATCCCATTCCCATTCCTGGAAATTGCATTCGACTCCTATGTAGAAGATCCATTATCATCTTTATCCCTGTAGATTCGGGTGTCAACATATTTTCTTGAGGCACATTGATATCCACATCATTTATACCATATGGAATTGGATATAAACCATTATTATTAAATATTTCTACACAAGGTACTTCTTGATTTGGTTTTGACCTGTCTGCAAAAAACAGATTTAAATCTCGCCCTAATGTACCAGCTCTTGTTTTTTCTCTACTGGCAATCAACCAAAAATCTGCCATTCCAGATAATCCTTGCCAATGTTTAGTTCCTTTGACATGATAACTATCATCTTTCTTTGTGTGGCAAGTTTGAATGTTTAAGGCATCGCTACCATAATCAGGTTCCGATATCATCAATCCCCCTAATGCCTGATTGTTTATAAACTTATTAAATACTTCTTCTTTTATCGACTCTTTACCATATTTAGCAAATGGTTCTAAAAATAGTGCAATATTAATCCCAAAAGTCAAAGAAAGTGGTAATGACTCATATGATGCGGCCTCTAATACGGACAAACATTCTTTTACTTTCATTCCTCGTCCACCAAATGCAGATGGTACAGCAACAGACAAAGGGATATGACTCATAATCTTTTTTAGCTCAGCCTCTGACCATAACCTTTGGTATATTGTAGCAGCAGCATTCCGCTTTTCTTCAAAAACTGTGCTTAGTTCTTGTTTAAATTCTAATATAAATAAATCAAATGGTTTTAAAGTTAAAACTTCACTCATCGCTTAAGTATTTTCTGTTAAAAATAGGCTGTGTATTTACATAATAACCTGCCATATAACAACGCTAAATTACGTTTATATTTTTAGTATTACTTTAATAAAAATCAAGTATTTATAATGAGATATAATATTGAATTTCTTAATCTAGCCAATACGGACATAATCAACTTAAAATCAATCATATATATAATAATTTACAATTTGCCAATTTACATCTTACTTTGTCAATATCAAGCCACTAAAATCCTATCCGCATACGTTATCAGATTCTTGTCTTGAAATGCAATAAAAGAACACGTAATGATAAATAATAGCGTAATTCAAATTAGATTTTCAGTAATTACTTAACGAAAAGTAATAAAACAACTAACATATAAATAAACATATCAAAAAAGAAGTTTATTTATAATAGATTGATTTTCATAAAAGAATAAATTATATTTAAAATGCATTTAAAACTTGCATATTTAAAATATATTCGTTTTATTTGATTTTAAAAAAAAATTATTAACTATTTTAAACTTTAATTTATGAAAAAACTATTATTTTCTTTAGTCTGTGTAGTAGCATTTAGTTTTGCAGCATCATCACAAATGGCTGTAAAAGTAAATCCTTTGGGACTTTTATTTGGTTCTGCTAATGCAGGATTAGAATATGCATTCTCAGAGACATTGTCAGGAGAAATCGGAGCAAATTACAGCAATGTAAAAGCTACATTAGGTAATACTACAGATGCTTCATTTACAGGTATCGGTGGTTATGCAATGGTAAGATGGTACTTTAAAAACAAAGGACCTTTAGAAGGATGGTACTTAGCCCCTAACTTTTCAATAGGCTCTACATCAGCAACTTCAGATGGAGGAGAAGATGGTTCAATTTCATCTACAAAACTTGGTGTTCTTGCAGGGTATCAGTGGGTATTTGGTGATGACGGAGGATTTTTATTAGACTTAGGACTTGGAATGGCTCAATACTCAGTCTCAAGTGAAGGTGCAGTATCAGGAATCAATATCGATGGTTTACTTCCAGATATTAGATTAGCTATTGGATATGCTTTCTAAGCAATCTAAAAATTAAATATTATAAAAAGGTGTTAGATTAATTTCTAACATCTTTTTTTTGTGAATTGTATTTTATAGATTTTCTTATGTAAATATCACTATATGGCCTATTTTCCATTGAGCGCCCAATCATATTTTTTAAACGTTACTTTAGCATTTGATTTTACTGTAGTATTGGCATATTTGCTGATATATGATGGTATCTCTCCAAAGTCCACTCCATACCATTCAAATATTTTAGATACTTCAATTTGATTTTTCTCAAGTGTATTTAATTTTGGATTATTTATAAATTTCTTTGCTTGAGATTCTAATTGAGTTTTTAGATTTGAAGGAGTAAATGCTTTATTAAGTAAAGGTGGACACGACTTAGCTGCACAATTCACAGCAAAATGAATACGTGGCTCTCGATATGTAGGTCTTATAATATCATTTTCAATATTATTCAACGACAGTGTCTTACCATTGATACTTATCCATTTTTTATCCCATGGTTTCCCACCATGAAGATCAGTAATTTTCTCTACTGGATAATTATTAAGAATCATTTTTATTGTAAATGCATTATAAGCATTAATCCAAAAAGCCAAATTTTCATCATCTGTCCAATTAGAACCTGGTCTTGATGATTCTAATATTTTGAGATATTTATCTAATTTTAATTCTTGTGATTTTAATTTAGCATAATCTACAACTCCTGCTGCCGAAACTGCGGATTGCAATAACTGATCAAATATTCTATGATTAGGTGCTCCTATCATCTGATCAATTACTTCAGGTTTTGCTGGTTTAGATGTTGTTTCCTCCGCTATTGGTTCAATTATTGTTTTTGTTGGCTTTGATTCTATAATAGTCGATGCAGTAGTTTCTTTCTTACTTTTTACTTTAGTTTCATTATTTACTGGATCTACAGGTAGCCTTGTAGTATTGTTTGTTGACGTTTCCTTATCAGTATTTACATTTTCCTTAATGTATTCAATTTTATTTGTTTCACTGTTAGTTTCTCCTTGTTTTATAGTTGTATTTGTTGCCTTGATTTTTCCTTTGTGGTCAGGGTTTGTAATTGATCCCGTACTATTGTCAATTTTTACATTTGAAGTATTACTTTTTACCACAATATCTGGTTCAGTCTCAACAACTTTAAGATCTTTTACTGTAGTTTCTATAGAATTCTCAACTTTATCCACAACACTAGAATTAGAATCTGACTTGCATGATAAAGAGAATAATAGAAGAAAACTAAGTAAGAAAAACAATGATTTTTTCATCTGTATAATTTTGTAGTCTACTTTATTAAAATGTTGATATTCATGTTATATAACAACAAACTAATAATTAGAATTGTTTATTATTAATAATAAGTGACGACCTATTTGTTATAGTGACGACTTTTTGTGATTAATTACATAATCAAGTCTCAAAGCAAAATTTCGTGGAGCTTCCAATAAAGCAGGTCTAACAGAATACTCTTTATTCGTAATATTATTTATTAAAAAGCTTGTTTTTAAATTTTTCCACTTGTATGCAACTCTCAAATCTAATCTGGTATAGCCATCATTGTTTATTTCTCGATATGCCTTAAGCCCCAAAAGATCAAAATCATTACCAAATGCTAATCCCCTGCCCTCAAGTACAGCATCTATATTAATTTGATGACTGTCACTTATCAGAGAACCACCAAATGAAAACTGTTTATACGAAAATTGCAGATCCATTTTTCCACTGTGTTTAGATCTATACTTAAGTACATTTTCGTTTGCCGAAAGTGTTTTTTGAAGTTCAATGTTATCATCAAAATTTTTATACTTAGGATTTATATAAGTATATCCACCGAATGTACTTACAGAAACACTCCCAATATTAAAATCTCCAAACACACCAAATTCTATTCCGCTGATCTTAGTGCTTCCAACATTCTGAGACATAAACGACGCGCCATTATCTATTGATAACCCAAAGACAAACTCCATCATATCTTGATACTCACTGGTAAAAGCTGCTACATCAAAAAAACCTTGAAATCCACCAAATTTAAAACCATGTTTAATTCCTAATTCTGCTGACCAACCTGACTCTGGTACTAATGATGGATTGGCACGAATATTAAATATTCCAAAAGTTGTCGTAATAAATCGTTCCGTCACTGTCGGAAATCGATAACCTTGTCCCCAAGATGCTCGGACTGAACTATATGGCATATACTCATAACTAGCTCCAATTCTAGCGATCAATTTACCTGCCTTTATTTCTCCGTTTGGTATTTCTACACCATCAAAAATAGTTGGTGTTAATTGTTTATTGTATTCGTATCTTAAACCTCCAGATAGATTTAACTTTTCAAAAAATTTCTTTTCTAATTGCAAATATGTCGCAAATACTTTGGTTGTAAATGTAGTGTCCCCAAATAATTCTGCATCTGTATTAGATTTTGACATTAGTATGCCGGTAGTAACTAGTGCATCTAAACCGTCAATTTTTCTCTGAAATTGATACTCTCCAAATAAAGTAGATGATTCATTAGACTGATTACCACTGTTGTTGTTTTTTATACTATGAAATCGAGTGAGTAATCTATGAGTATTCCCATAGTTATCTTGAAATACAAGAGAAGGATCAACAAAATACCTTAATACGTCATGAATAGCAGTACTTCCTTCAAATGGTTTGAGCGCATTATGGTCAGCATATCTCCAAATAAAAAAATCACCATTATTTCCTTTATTAAGTAATGTATTGATTCGTAAAAACAGTTTGTCCGTTATACGATATTTAAGATTTAGTGCTGTTCGCCATCGATTAATGTATGTAGCTTGATTATACTCTTCTTCTTTTTGATAATATCCAGAAGCAACTATATCAAGATTTTTATATTTAGCTTTATGAACAGCACTTATATTAAAAGAATATCGAGTAGTATCACCCCACCATTTTTTTTCACTATCTTTTGGAGAATCATAGATAAGATAAGAAGTGGCAATTTTTGTTTGAGGTATTGCTGATGGTGTTCCTGTACGAATGTTAATTATGCCGTTAAGAGCAGAAGAGCCATACAATGCAGAAGCTGCTCCTTTCACAATTTCCACTTGATCTATGTTTTCGACTGGAATATCTGACCAATTAGGAAATCCTGCATCTGCCTGTAATGCAGGTACATTATCTATCAATAGCATAACTCTAGATCCTGCACCATAGGAATATCCACTGCCTCCCCTAATGTTAGCTTGACCATCTATCATCTGCACCCCAGGCACTTTATTTATAGCTTGATCTATATTAATAGTATTGGTATTAGCAATAAGGTCTGGCTTCAAAACATCTACAGATACAGTCGATTCACTCAATCTTTTTTCATATTTTGATGCTGTCACGGTCATAGTCTGTAGAACCAACATATTGGACATCAATATTTGGTTAGGTATTTCTTTTCTATTCCCAATTGTTATATACTGTGATTCATATCCAATGTATCTTATTTCAAGCACTGTTGGAAAATCAGTATAAATAGCAGAGAATTGTCCATTAATATTTGTGACTCCCATTATCTGATCAGAGTGAATAGTAGCACCTATCAATGGCGACAAATCATCTTTATCAAGTATAGTAATTGTCGCTTGCTGCCCAAAAATGGTGGCAGTGCAAAAAAGTAGATAAAAAAGGAATATAAATCTCATAACTTTCATATTATTGCTATTGTGAATAGTACAAATATTAATTCATAATAAGATATTATCCATCTATAGCAACCAAAGTTCCAATCTTTTTACCATTGACTATATCTAATAAATTGGTTTTATTATTGATATCAAATACTATAATTGGTGTATTATTTTCTTGGCACATAGTAAATGCTGTCATATCCATTACATTCAGCCCCATTGAAATTACTTTCTTAAATGAAATTGCATCAAATCTAATAGCGTCAGGATTCTTTTCTGGGTCAGCATCATATATACCATCAACTCGAGTGCCTTTCAAAATCACATCAGCATCAATCTCGTTTGCTCTTAGTGCAGCAGCCGAATCAGTCGTAAAATATGGACTTCCCGTACCTGCAGAGAATATAATTACTCTTCCTTTTTCTAAATGCCTTATTGCTCGTCTTCTAATATATGGTTCTGCAATTTGTCTCATTTCAATAGCTGAAATCAACCTCGTATATACTCCATTAGTCTCTAATGCACTTTGTAGTGCCATACCATTGATACAAGTAGCCAACATCCCCATATAGTCACCTTGCACTCTTTCTATGCCAGAATCAGCTGCATTGAGCCCTCTGAATATATTCCCCCCTCCAATCACAATTGCAACTTCAATACCAATATTTACAATAGATTTTATCTGATCTGCGTAATACTGTAGCATATTTGGAGAAATACCAAATTGTTGGTCTCCCATTAATGATTCTCCACTCAGCTTTAGCAGTATTCGTTTGTATTTGAATGCCATTTTTTATTTATATTTTATATCATAACGTTAT